>PYEQ01000248.1 GCA_003017785.1 filamentous cyanobacterium CCP5
TGGCGGTATTCATGCCAATGACCTCGCCCCGGTCGTTGAGCAAGGGACCGCCAGAGTTGCCGGGGTTAATGGCGGCATCGGTCTGGATTAGCCCCCGCGTCCCGTCGATGCGGCTAACGATACCGGTGGTGAAGGTGCCCTGAAACCCAAACGGAGAACCAATGGCAAATGCCCGCTGCCCGACTCTGACCGAGTTGAGGGGAGCCACCGGGAGCACGGGCAGGTTGGCGGGGGGATTGCGAATCTGGACGGCGGCCAGGTCGAGGCGGTTGTCTCCGTAGCCGACGACATCCCCCTGAAACTCTCCTCCGTCCGCCAGCTTGACCGTCACCGTAGCAGCATCGCTGACCACATGGGCGTTGGTCAAAATCAGCCCGTCTGCGGTCACGATGCTGCCGCTGCCGCCGCCGGAGCCGACTTCGATGGCAACTACTGCCGGGCTGGCCTGCTCGTAAACCCGAATATTGGTGTCCTCATCGGTGGCCTGGGCCTGGGCCACCGGCAAGAAGCTCATGGAACGCCAGCTCGGGCCTGGCACGCTCAGCAAGAGTCCACAGGCGATCGCGGTGGTAAAACGGGACAGCATCGGATGAACCATGGCAGCAGCTCAATTCAGGGAAAAGTCTAGGATCACTATAGTCAGGTTGACTGCAAAATAGCTGAGAAAAGTTCCGCCTGAAGCTGGCGTTCATAACTGTTTCAGCCCCTTGCACTGCCCTGGGAGACATGTTTATTGCAGCAATTCCCCGGGCTTCTCAGATCCACCCCGTTAGTATTTTGCCTTGGATAGCCTAGCCTCACCAGGGGAGATCGACCAGCCGTCGGCCCTCAGCTCAATGTCGTCTGCGGCGAATCGCGATCGATGTATTCTCGCCAGCGCTGAATAGATTGACCTTGAAAGTCAAGGGCGATCGCATCGTCAGCTAGCGACACCTGACCGGTTTTGATTTCGGTGTCGACCCAGGACCACTCCACCATGGCCCGGTTGCCCTGCACCACCAGGTTACGAATTTCGATAGTTGTTACAAAATAACTAGATGTAAAGGCCTGAAAAGCGCCTAATATCTGTTCTCGGCCCTGCCATTTTTGGCCAGGGACAATAAATTCTCCATTCTCGGCAAACAGATTTACAAAACCCTCTGGGTCTGCATTTAACCAAGCCTGCCGTGCCTGCTTTATGCAGGACTCAATGTGCCGCTGGGTGGCCCCGTTGGAATGGGAATTTACCATTAAAGGAAGACCCAATAAGACCAGTTGCCGGATAAAAGCCTGTCGATTCAAAAAAAAATGCAGTCGATCAGCAAAAACCTGTGGGTGCTAGCGACGTCAGGCTGCTCTGATGGATGGTTTCGCATCCCTTTCGCCGCCACAAAGCAGGGGAAACGGTAAAAACCCTGCATCACCCATGGTTTAAAGGCGGGCTTGAACAGCTGAGAATACTTCCCTGAAAAGGAATATTCATGCCTCTGGCACCGTTCTCCTTCAAGGCGTGATTAACAGGCCAAGCAGCAAAACTCCTGCGATATTCCTTTAGGTGGGTAGTTATGTCCTCAGCAGCCATAACCATTAACTTTAGGGTAACGTTCAAGGCAGAAAAAATGCGCCGTCCTTAAATAAAATCAGCACATTTATACATACTTACCTAGCTCTTTGAGAGTCATTCTCTCCAAGAAAGCGAAGCAGGTCCGTCCTAAGGATTAATTTTTAGTAGTTATTGGGATTTCTCAGCTGATGCTGTCTTTGGTTGAAGGCAATTTGCTCGGCCGATAGGACCGGCGAAGCCACGGGCGATCGCATATCCCACTGTACTTCTGCTAGCAAAAATAGGGTTCCAGCCATCACGGCGGCGGTGATCAAAAACTGATGGGTCGGGGCCCAGCCTAGCAGCGTAATCACCCCAAGGTGTAGTCCCCCGGCCAGCAAAAACGTGCGCGATCTCAGCCCAGCCCCCATTACCCCATAGCCCAGACCACAGAGGCCCAGCCACAGGGGACAGAGATTCACCAAAATTTCGCCGACGCCCCCAAAAACACCGTAATTCGTCAGCCCCAGCCCTAGCAGCACCAGCCCGCCCCAGAGATAAATCAGCCAGCGCAGCCGCTCCACCTTCACCCAGAACCAGGCAAAGGCGGCCATTCCAGCCGTACCGGCGATCGACAGCAGGGTGCCAAGCAGCGCCTGGTGAGTCCAGGCAAAGGTGGAAAAAAACTGCGGCGTCAAAAAGATCACTCCCACAATCCAGCCCCACAGCAGAAACACCTGATCGATGCGGGTGTAGAGCAGCGACACTATTGGGGTACCGTTAATTTTCCACTCCCAGTGAATTAAACCCTCTAAATCCTGGACATCGAGTTGGGTTTGCTTGCGGCGGAGAATCGGTGCTTGATGATTGAAAAAACTCATTTAAACCAGGCGATGGGAATGGCCAATCCTCCATCCATCTTAACAAAGCTTAATATTCTCTGGTCGCATCAGTATGGCTGTAGCCTTTAGGGTCAGGAAACTGCCTAAGCTGAGCTTGTCGAAACCGTCACCCTTGCTCCCTGAGGGAACCACTACGTGAACGACAAGCTCAGGCTGAACGAGATGCCCTATGCGAGGTGGCTACAGCTATAGCTGTGGCGGTTCAAAACCGCAATTCCTCTAAGCGACCATATAAAAAAGTCTGCGGGGGCAGACTTTTCTTAGGTGCTTGAATCACCCGTAAATAGGTTTGAGGGACAGAGCTTTTTCGGGGCTGCCAGGGTAGCTATTTACAGCTCACGGGCTCCCTGGAGGTTTGCCTTACAAACTGACAGAATATTCAGATCGTTCTCGCTAGGCCCTTGAATCTGATGGAAGCCCTCTAGGCGAAGAGGAGAGGCGCCGCCCGTGGATGAGGCGATCGCTTCGCTAGACTGCAAGGCCACCGCATAGGGATAGGTTTCTTGGGAGTAGCTGTTAGTAATCGTCATCGCCAGCTGCCCATTATTAAGCTGACCTTCAAAACAGTCAAAGGAGGAATAGGGCATGTAGAGAGCTCCAATGACATGGTTTTGAAACGACTCAAACACCATGTAGCCAACCCCTAACTGGTCGGGTTCGGGGCTTTGGCCGTAGAGAAACACGCCGTCTTCAGGCAGGGTGATGGGAGTGGCCGCATCAGCAACTTGCTTAGCCTGGGAAACTTCAGGGGGAGCTGTCTGGGCCATGGCCCCTTGAAACATGGAAGTCAAACCGAGAACCAACGTTACCAAAACCACTAAATAGGTCCAAGGATTTTGGAGGTGAAAGCTCAACCGAATCCAAGCTGCTAGCTGAGATGTCCGATTCTGAGTGAGTGCAATCACAAATCCCCCTTTAAGTGGTGTTATATATGCTGGGATATCGCTCCTGGCAAGACGTTGCGGTTTGGAGGTCCTATATCTAAATCTATAGGATTGACCGGCTTTCCTTGCCGCAAAGGAGATGACCGTAACAACTCTTAGAACTCCCTTCTTGAGCTGTTACATAAACCCTAAGAGCATTTATCCAGTAGCTTTAGTATCTGCATTTTGGGGGTAATCGCGCTTCCATCGCTGGAGGGAGAGGACACCTTTTCAACTGGCTAACTGGTTGATGGGATGGCTAGTTGACTACACCGCCTAATCAATTAATTCAATAGCCTCCACATGCTGTCTAAATTCTGAATAGGGGGTCAAGGTTCCAGCTGAATCTTGTCTGCTCTAGGTCTGGGGCGGATTAAGATCCATCCGTAGCGTTACTGCCCCTGACCGATGGCATCCTCCTATCCCGATTCCCGTGACTCCTATCCCCGCGACATGGTGGGCTATGGCCGCATTCCCCCGGACCCCGACTGGCCCGGCAATGCCCGATTGGCCCTCCAGTTTGTGATCAACTATGAAGAGGGCGGTGAGAACTGCATTCTCCACGGAGATCCGGCCTCAGAAGCCTTTCTGTCCGAGAGTGTTGGGGCGGTCCCTCTGAAGGGTGTACGTAATCTGAATATGGAGTCGATGTACGAATATGGCAGCCGAGCCGGGTTTTGGCGGCTGTATCGGCTGTTTACCCAGCGGCAACTGCCCCTGACGGTCTATGCCGTGGCGATGGCCATGGAGCGCAACCCGGAGGCGATCGCCGCCATGAACGAAGCCAACTGGGAAATCGCCAGCCACGGCTACCGCTGGATCGACTATCAGTATGTCGGGGCCGAAACCGAGCGAGAACACATTCGCAGGGCCGTTGACATGCACACTTGCATCGCCGGGCAGCGGCCCTTGGGGTTCTATCAGGGGCGGATCAGTGCTCACACCCGGTATTTAGTCGTCGAAGAAGGGGGCTTTCTCTACGACTCCGACAGCTACGCCGACGACCTGCCCTACTGGAACACTGACTATGGTCGGCCCCATTTGGGGATTCCCTATACCCTCGACACTAACGACATGCGCTTTGCCACCCTGAATGGTTTCAGCGACGGCAATCAGTTTTTTATCTACTTAAAAGACGCCTTTGACACTCTCTATGCTGAGGGCGCTGACGCCCCGAAAATGCTCAGCGTTGGCCTGCACTGTCGGTTGGCGGGACGCCCCGCCCGCACTGCCGCCCTGGCAAGGTTTTTGGACTATGTGCAAAGCCACGAGCGGGTCTGGATTTGCCGCCGGGTAGACATTGCCCGCCACTGGCATGAACACCATGCTCCCGTCCCCTGACAAAGGGCAAACCGTAGTTATGACTACATGGCAATAGCAAAGCGTCCGATAGGCTGACCATCATCGGAGCCACCAGGATGTCCTGGGCGCTCTGACGCCAATGTGGTGTATGAGGAATTGCCCATGGTCGGCTCTATGAACCTGCGATCGCATCTGCTAGCCGCGGCCACAGCTCTCACCTGTATCACGGGCATAGGTTTGCCCGTAGCGGCCCAGTCCTTTGAGCCCAGTGAGGCCACCATCGCCGATATCCAGTCAGAGATGGAGTCGGGTCGTTTGACCGCCGAGGCCCTGGTGCAGCTCTACCTCGATCGCATCGAAGCCTATGACGATCAGGGGCCGGGTATCAACGCCTTGATTACAGTCAATCCCAATGCTGTAGAAGAGGCCGTGGCTCTAGATGCGGCCCGAGCCGCTGGCGAGATCAGGGGACCGCTCCACGGCATTCCGATCATTCTCAAGGACAATTACGACACGGCGGACTTGCCGACCACGGCGGGCTCTGACGTGCTGGCCGGGGCCGTTCCCCCGGATGATGGCTTTACGGTGCAGCGGCTGCGGGAGGCCGGAGCGATCATTCTTGGCAAGGCCAACATGAGCGAGTTTGCCCTTTCCTACGGGCGGCTGGGCTACAGCTCCCTGGGGGGCCTGACTCTAAATCCTTACAACCTGGGTCGCAATGCCTCAGGCTCCAGCAGCGGCACCGCCGCCGCGATCGCCGCTAATTTTGCTGTCTTTGGCACCGGCACCGACACCGCCGGTTCCATTCGCGGTCCGGCGGCGGTGACCGGGCTAGTGGGTATCAAGCCGACCCTGGGCCTCGTCAGCCGTGATGGCATTGTGCCGCTGACCCTGTCCTTTGATGTGGCCGGGCCGATGGCCCGGACGGTGACCGACGCGGCGATCGCCCTGGGGGTGATCGCCGCCCCTGACCCCGCCGACCCGCGTACCCTGGAGAGCGAAACGGTTGAGGGCACCGACTATACCCAGTTTCTCAGCCCAGAAGCCCTGGTCGGGGCCCGCATCGGCATTGCTAGGGACTTCATGGGAGGCAATCCGGAGGTTGACGCCCTGACCGAGGCCGCGATCGCTACCCTGGACTCTCTGGGGGCCACGGTCGTTCCTGTGGAGATTCCTGAGGTGCTTCAGTCTCCCTGGGGCTACATGGCTCCGGCGGTCACCAATGAGTTCCAGCCTCAAATCGAAGCCTACCTGGCCACCCTGCCGGCGGACTATCCCAAAACCCTCAGCGATTTGCTGGAGGCCAGCCAGGCCCCAGCGATCGCCGAATCAGACACGCCAGTGAACCCGGCCCGCTTAGAAGGGTTTGAAGCGTCCTTAGCCAGTGGCGGCCTCGCCGACACCGGTCTGCTCTACAGCCTGTCGAATCTGATTCCAGCGGTGCGGCAGTCAATCACCAGCATCATGGGTGAAAACGGCGTGGATGCGATTATCTACCCGACCATGGCCTGCCCGGCCAGCCCCGTTTACACCGTCGAGACTGACGACACCTATGTGTGCAACGTCAGCGATCCCTATGCCGCCGGATATTTGGCGAACATCACCGGCTTCCCAGATATCACCGTGCCCATGGGCTTTACAGAAGCCGGACTGCCCTTGGGCCTATCCTTCATGGGCATCGCCTACAGCGAACCGACCCTGCTGGGTTACGCCTATGCTTTCGAGCAGGCCACTCAGGTGCGGACAGCGCCGCCAACCACGCCACCGTTACCCTAGGGTCCAGTCAGGGACTAGAAGGCTATCTGCTGTCTGGAGTCGGGTTAGTCCTGCTGGTTGGCGAACTGGTAGGCCCCGATCGCGCTTAGAGCCATAGCAAAGCCTAGCAGCACCGGCAGGGCATACCAGGGAAACTCTGCTAGAGGCTTATAGGCCGCAGCCCGCAGTCCCAAGGTGGTGTAGGTTAGCGGCAAGAGATAGACGATTCCCTTTAAAGCCAGCGGCAAGCTAGCCGGGTCAAAGAACGTGCCGCCGAGAAACGACATCGGCACGATCAAAAAGTTGTTAAACAGGCCAACGCTTTCCAGGGATTGCACATTCAGGCCAACAATCACCCCGAGTCCGGCGAAGACAGCGCAGTTGAGCACCAGAGCAACAAAAACCGGGGATTAATAAAACTCCAAC
>PYEQ01000249.1 GCA_003017785.1 filamentous cyanobacterium CCP5
GGCTAGATCCTGGCACCAGAGCTTGATCTGGTGCTGGAGGCCGCAGTCGCTGGCGTTAGATTTGGCCTGGACGATGACGGCGGGGTCGCGATCGCAGCCCATTACCGGAGCGGTGAGTTCGGGGTTTTGCTGCTCCCAGGCGGCGGTGGTGATTTGCTCCCACAGAGTCTCATCGAAATTGGGCCAGCTCTGAAAGCCAAAGCTTTCTCGAAACAGCCCCGGCGCAATATTCAGGGCGATCAGGCTGGCCTCAATGGGCAGGGTGCCAGAGCCGCAGAGGGGGTCGAAGAAGGGGATACCGGACTGCCAGTCGGTCATGGCGATCAGGGCGGCGGCCAGGGATTCTTTCAGGGGGGCTGCTCCCACGGCGGGCCGATAGCCGCGGCGGTGGAGGCTGCTGCCGGAGCTATCCAGGCTGGCGGTGGCGCGGCCGCGGTGCAGATGCACGTTCACCCGCACATCTGGAGACTCGGTATCAATATTCGATCGCCGCTGGCTTTGATCTCGCTGCTGGTCAACGATCGCGTTTTTCACCTGCAGGGCGCTGAAGTGGGTGTGGTTGAGGCGACCGGTTTTGCCGGTGGCATCCACCGCCAGGGTGTGGCGGGGGGTGAGGTATGGCCGCCAGTCAATCGCCTGAATGCCCTGGTAAAGTTCGTCCCCATCGGAGCAGGGGAACTCCCCTAGGCGTACCAGCACCCGAAAGGGCAGTCGCCCCCAGAGGTTGACTTTGTAGAGCAGGGCTTGGTCCCCCTGGAACTCGACGCCGCAGAACCCCGGCTTGACGGCACTGGCCCCCAGAGCAACGAGTTCTTCGGCGGCAAGGGACTCTAACCCCCGGGCGACGGTCGCAAAATACTGCCCCATTGAAATGAAGAATAGCCTGCCATTGTCCTCAGCATCATACTGCCTGGCCAAGGGGCGATCTCTAAGTTTTTCCCTGGGAGTCTCTGACAGCGGCTAAAATGCCCAGAGCTAGGCCAAGGGTAGGGGAACGGGCTATGGAACTCAAGCGGCCAGGGAGGATTTGCCATGGGCCAAGGATTACAGCGATCGCTTGGATCATGGTCATGGGAGCAATCTGGCTGGGGGGAGTAGCATCCTCCGCTAGGGCCAATTCGTCTCAGCCCCTGGAGCCCGGTCCATTGAGACCACCTGCGCCCTGCCCTGAGGAGCTAGATATTTTGATGGCTACTCTGCTGCGGGATCTTCCCAGCTACGCCAATCGAGTCGCCACTCGCAGCCTGGGCCCGGCCAGTGAAACCGGCTTTGGCACTATTTTGCTAGCCAGCCCCGCCGAATTCGACCCCATAGACCTCAGCCAGCGCCCCTCCAGTCGCCTGCCCAGCACCGCCAATCAGGCTGAGGTAAGACAGGTGTTTTTCACCACCCTGGAGCGCCGCTACCAGGGTCAGGAAAGCCTTAATCTCCAGCGATTCCACTGGTTGTTTCTGAGCAAAGGGGAGGCCGGCTGGTGGCTGGGGCCGGTCTATACCACGGTGGGCAGCTACCCCGATGCCGACGTGGTGGCCCCGCCCCAGGAAAGCAGCGCCGGCATCATTGGTCAGGCGGTCACCCTATGGCTGCGGGACTGTCGGGCGGGGGCGATCGCCCCATTAGCGCCAGTAGAGACAGAATCCCCAGAGACGGCACCGCTAGAAACCGGCGAATAGAGCGTATCCCGCTGCCGGTGGGGGCGGTTCAGGGAGGCGATCGCCCCCTGCAAATCCTGGACCGCCATGGAGGTGCCCCCCTGGGCCCCGGCCATGGAGGTAATGTGCTCTTCCATCAGGGTGCCGCCGATGTCGTTGCAGCCCCAGCGCAGGGCTTCGGTGGCTCCCGCTAGGCCCAGCTTTACCCAGCTGGGCTGGTGGTTGACAATCCAGTTGCCCAGATAGATGCGGGCGACGGCGGTCAGCAGCAGAGCGTCTTCCAGCACCGGCTGATCGCGCCCCACCCGGCGGCGCAGGGGCTTGGGGGCTTCCTGACCGACAAAGGGCAGCAAAATGAACTCGCTGATTTTCGCCGGATAGCCCTGCTCGATAGACTGCTGCTGCCGCCGCCGCAGGTGCTCTAAATGCTCGATCTGCTGCTCCACAGTTTCGATATGGCCAGAGAGCATTGTGCTGGTGGTGGGCAGGTCGATTTCGTGGGCGAGGCCGATAATCTCTAGCCAGGTGGCGGTGTTAATCTTTTCGGGACAAAGCACCCGACGTACCGAGTCGTTCAGCACCTCCGCTGCGGTGCCAGGTAAAGATCCTACGCCCGATTCCTTTAACGCCACTAATACTTCCCGATAGCTGAGGTCGTCTTCCCGGGCGATGAACTGCACCTCCTGGGGAGAAAAGGCGTGGATATGCAGATCGGGGAATTCGTCTTTGATGGTGCGCACTAGCTTCTGGTAATGCTGGAGACTGCTGCCGTTGACCTTAGCCTCCGGGTTCAGCCCTCCCTGCATGCAGATTTCCGTAGCGCCCAGTGCGGCAGCGGCGGCAGCTTTTTCCAGCATCACCCCCCAGTCGAGCCAGTAGGCCCCGTCCTGAGGGGCATCCCGGCGGAAGGCGCAGAAACTGCAGTGCTGTTCGCAGATGTTGGTGTAGTTGATGTTGCGGTTAACGATGTAGGTGACCATGTCCCCCACCTGTCGTTGGCGCAGCTGGTCAGCGACGGAGCGAATCGATTCTCTGGCATCGGGGTCATTAACCTGGAGCAGAGTGACGCCTGCTTGGGGGGTGATATCGGCTCCAGCAAGGGCGCGATCGAGAATCGGTTCTATGGTCAGGGTCATGGTTTCAGGGATAGGCTGCTTTCTCTATCTTAAGGATCGGGCGCTACCAGTTCTTCTGAGTCCAGCGGGGCTGCTATATTTAGGCTGAAATTGGGTTTAGGCAGATTCGCGATCGCCCTGGTCAACATCTACAATCCCCAAGCCCCATTGTTTCTGGCCGTCTGCCATGTCTTCGAAAGCTCTGATACTGGAGTCGGATCGGCTGCGGCTGCGGCTGGGAGAAGCGGATGATATCGACAGCATTATTCGCTATTTCACCGTGAATCGGGCCTATCTAGAACCCTTTGAACCCCAGCGGCCCAACAACTTTTTGACGCGAGCGTACTGGCAGGCGGAACTAGAGGCCCGGCGAATCGATGCGGTGATGGGGCGATCGCTGAAGCTGTTCATCTTTACTCAGAGCGACCCCAAGCAGGCGATCGGCGTGATCAACTTCAACAACATGATCTGGGGGGCGTTTCAGGCGGCGACCCTGGGCTACAGCCTCGCAGCCGCCCACCAGGGCCAGGGCTACATGGTGGAGGCAGGAGCAAGGCTGATTCGCTACGGCTTTGAGGTGCTCAACCTGCACCGGATCATGGCCAACTACATGCCCCACAACCAGCGCAGTGCCAAGGTGCTGAAGCGGCTGGGGTTTGAGGTGGAAGGGCAGGCGCGGCGGTATTTATTTATCAACGGTAAGTGGCAAGACCATGTGTTGACCAGTCTGATTAATCCAGAGTGGAAGTACAGATAAGCTGATAGACAGAGTTATAGCTGTAGCCACTTCTTACAAGACATCACGTTCGCCCTGAGCCTGTAGAAGGGCGGCGGCTTCGACAAGCTCAGCCTGAGCGGTTTCCTAACTTGGATGGCTATAGCTATAAGCCTAGAGTTGATTTGGGGTTTCTCCGTTGGAGACTTCTGGCGAACGACTACGCTCAGCCCTCAATGCCTAGCCTCGCGGGCTGAGCGTAGTCGAAGCCCCTACAAACCCGATCCTTAACAGTCCCAATCCTTAACAGTGGTTGAGATTCTGGGATTTTTTGTGGCTTTCGGAATAATCTAGGGCTACGCCGTAGATTTAATCGTTGCCCCCCAACAGCCGGCCCCATGCAATTCGATCGCGATCTTTTTATCAGCTACGCCCACATTGATAACCGGGCGCTAGAGGATGATCAAGAAGGCTGGATTTCGCTGCTCCATAAGGGCTTAGAGATTCGCCTGTCCCAGCTGCGGGGCGAGAAACCGGATATCTGGCGAGATTTAAAGCTTCAGGGCAACGACGACTTCAGCGACACGATTCTGGATCAGTTTCCGAAGCTGGCGCTGCTGGTGTCGATTTTGTCGCCCCGATACGTGAAGTCGAAGTGGTGCCTGCGGGAGCTACAGCATTTTTGTCAGGCGGCGGAAAGCCGGGGCGGCATTAGGGTGGGAGACAACAAGGCCCGGATTTTCAAAGTCATCAAGACCTACCTGCCGCGAGACAGCCATCCCCAAGAGCTGGAGCGGCTGCTGGGCTATGAGTTTTATGAGTTTGATAGTTCCGGGCGACCACGAGAATTTAGCGAGGTGCTTGGCCCAGAGTTTAAGCGCAAGTTCTGGGCCAAGCTTGAAGACTTGGCCTACGACATCCACCAGACCCTAGAACTGCTGGAGGCACTACCCGAAGCGGGAGAAACCCGGATTGAGCTGTCTGAGGCTGCTGCTAATGGCAAAACCATTTACCTGGCGGAGACGACCTACGACCTGAACAGCAGTCGCGACCAGATTCGTCGAGAGCTAGAGCTGGCGGGGCACAGGGTGCTGCCTGCGAATGCTCTACCGATGACCCCTGACTTTGGCGATCTGGTGCGGCAAAACCTGGCCCAGAGCGACCTGACGGTACATTTGATTGCCCCCCAGAAGCAGATGGCCGAGGCTGACGATTCCCCCTCGGCGGTGGCCCTCCAGCAGCTTTTCGCTGCCCGCACCCAGGAGCAAATTGAGATTGCTTCGGTGTGCTGTAAAGAGAGAGTGATTCCCCGCATTCTCTGGATGCCGCCGACCGCCCAAATGGGCGAGGCCGATGGGTTTATCCAGTCCCTCCAGAGTGAGCCGGACTTCTTAAGCACCAAGCTGGAAGACCTCAAGACCCTGATTCAAGACCGGCTCACCCGGCCTGCCCAGCCGGAGATTATTTTGCCTGCTAATGGGGCAACGCAGATCTATCTGGACTGCGACCAGCGGGATCTGGACTCGCCTGAAATCGAACCCCTCTATGAGTGGCTGGAGCAGCATTTTCAGGTGCAGCTACCGATGTACGAAGGCAGCGGCGTAGCCCAGTCGGAGGCGCTGATTCGACAGTGTCAGGCGGTGCTGATTTTCTACGGGCAGGCTAGCGGGCTGTGGCTGAAGCGGCGTCTGCTGGCGCTGAAAAAGACCCTGTACGGACGACCTACGCCGCTGCTGGCGAAGGCGGTGTACGTGGCGGGGCCAGAGAATCCCAATAAGCTGAGTTTCTCAGATCCGGATGTGCCGGTAATTCGTGGCTTTAATGAATTTCAGCCGACCCTGCTGGATGGATTTTTGTCGCAGCTAGGGCAGGGAGGTTAATCATGGTGCAGTCGCCGCCGAGAACCAATCCGTTTCCGGGGCTGCGGCCCTTTGAACTGGACGAAGAACACCTATTTTTTGGCCGCGAGGGGCAGGCGGATGAGCTGCTGATGCGCCTCAGCCGCACCCGGTTTTTGGGGGTGGTGGGGACTTCTGGCAGCGGCAAGTCGTCTTTGGTGCGGGCGGGGCTGCTGCCCTCGTTGCACAGCGGCTTTCTGGCTAGCTCTAGCTGGCGAGTAGGGATTTTGCGACCGGGAAATGCCCCCATTGGGAATCTGGCGGCGGCCCTGAATGCCCCAGAGGTGTTTGGCATCGAAGCTACTGATGACGATGCAATCATCCGGGCGGCGCTGATGGAGAGCACCCTGCGGCGGGGGGCGCTGGGGCTGGTGGAGGTGACGAAGCAGGCCCGGATGGAGCCCCACGAAAATTTGCTAGTGGTAGCGGATCAGTTTGAGGAGCTGTTTCGCTTTAAGCAGCAGGCCCGCAGTACGGAGGCGGAAAACGAAGCGGCGGCCTTTGTGAAGCTGCTGCTGGCGGCGGTGAACCAGCGGGAAGTCCCGGTGTATGTGGTGCTGACCATGCGATCGGACTTTTTGGGAGACTGCGCCCAGTTTCGGGATTTGCCGGAGACGCTGAATGATAGCCAGTATTTGATTCCCAGGCTGACGCGGGATCAGCTAACGCGGGCAATTGAAGGGCCTGTGGCGGTGGGTGATGCAGAGATTACGCCGCGACTGGTGAACCGGCTGCTAAATGATGTGGGTGATGACCCGGATCAGCTACCGATTTTGCAGCACGCGCTAATGCGCACCTGGGACTACTGGGTGGCCCAGGACAACTCCAGGGAACCGCTGGACTTTGAGCATTACGACGCGACGGGGGGCATGGCCCAGGCTTTGTCGCGCCATGCGGATCAGATCTATGAAGGGCTGCCCGATAATCGCTCTCGCCAGATTGCGGAAACCTTATTTAAGTGCCTGACGGATCGGGGAGCGGACAACCGGGAGATTCGCCGACCTACGCCCCTAGCTGAAATCTGCGCTGTCGCTGAGGCCAGCGCCGAGGAAGTCATCGACGTGGTTAACGAGTTTCGGGGGCCGGGGCGATCGTTTTTGATGCCGCCGCTGGGGGTGGCTCTGACCGCCGCCAGCGTCATCGACATTTCCCATGAGAGCCTGATGCGCAACTGGACTCAGCTCAAGGGCTGGGTAGAGGAAGAAGCGCGATCTGCGAACATTTATCGGCGGCTGGCGGAGACGGCAGCTCTATACGAGCAGGGGCGGGCGGGATATCTGCGGGATCCGGAGCTGGGCATTGCGTTGAACTGGCGGCAGGAGCAGCAGCCGAATAAGGTGTGGGCGCAGCGGTATGCGGCCAATTTTGATGAGGCGATGAAGTTTCTTGTTGCCAGTGCCAAGACACAAAATGTAGAAATACAGGAGCAAGAAC
>PYEQ01000250.1 GCA_003017785.1 filamentous cyanobacterium CCP5
CCATGACCCCTGACTGGCTGCAGCCGGCCCAGAGGCTTAAAGATCTGCCCCCCTACGTGTTTGCTCGCCTGGATGAACTCAAGGCCCGGGCCCGAGAACAGGGACTCGACCTGATTGATCTGGGCATGGGCAATCCCGACGGGCCAACCCCAGCCCCGGTAGTAGAAGCGGCCCAGGCGGCGATCGCCGATGCCCGTCACCATGGCTATCCTCCCTTCGAGGGCACCGCTAGCTTCCGCAAAACGATTACGAGCTGGTACTTTCGTCGCTATGGAGTCGATCTAGACCCCGATGGCGAGGCCTTGCCCCTGCTGGGTTCAAAAGAAGGGTTGACCCACCTGGCCATGGCCTTTATTAATCCCGGTGACCTGGTGCTGGTGCCAACCCCCGCCTACCCCGCCCATTTTCGCGGACCAGCGATCGCGGGTGCCGACATTTACCATCTGCATCTCACCGCCGAGAACAACTGGCTGATTGACTTTGACGCCATTCCAGAGGAGGTTGCCCATCGGGCCAAGGCGCTGTTTTTCAACTACCCCAACAACCCCACCGCCGCCACTGCCCCAAGGGAATTCTTCGAGCGAGCGGTAGCCTTTGCCCAGCAGCATCAGATCATGCTGGTGCACGACCTCTGCTACGCCGAGCTGGCCTTTGACGGCTATCAGCCCACATCCCTGCTCGAAATTCCCGGAGGCAAGGAGATTGGCGTCGAGTTTCACACCCTGTCCAAGACCTACAACATGGCGGGATGGCGGGTGGGATTTGTGGTCGGCAACCGCCACATCATTCAAGGGCTGCGCACCCTGAAAACGAATCTGGACTACGGCATTTTTGCGGCTCTCCAGCGGGCGGCTGAAACGGCCCTCGACCTGCCGGATGTCTATCTCCACGATGTGCAGGCCCGCTATCGTAGCCGCCGCGACGTGCTGATTGAAGAGTTTGCCACCCTGGGCTGGTCCGTGCCCAAAACCACGGCCACCATGTACCTGTGGGTGCCCTGTCCGCCCGGTATAGACTCTACGGAGTTTGCGCTGTCGGTGCTTCAGCAAACCGGCGTGGTGCTGACCCCGGGCAATGCCTTTGGTCCGGGGGGGGAAGGCTATGTGCGGGTGAGCCTGATTGCCGATATCGATCGGCTTAAGGAAGCTATGGCCCGGCTTCGGGAGGCCAATATTCGGTTTCAAGCCCAGGAAGTCGCCCTCCCTTCATCCCAGGGATAGGCCAGAGGCATACCCGCTTCTCCCATCTGGTATTTTCTATCCCCTTCCTTGCTGTTCTTCGCCCATTGCTGACGCTGAGCAGCTAGCAACCTGGCTCTCTTGAAGCGCAGTTCTGGGAGTATAGTT
The DNA here is from genome assembly GCA_003017785.1 of filamentous cyanobacterium CCP5. Classification (GTDB taxonomy): domain Bacteria; phylum Cyanobacteriota; class Cyanobacteriia; order Phormidesmidales; family Phormidesmidaceae; genus CCP5. The sequence goes on from PYEQ01000250.1 coordinate 1,347, forward strand.
TGGAAGGCTGCCATCTAAAGATATTCATCGGAACACTGTCATGTTCAACCTTGGCTGGACGGAAGTCGTTATTATTCTTGGCGTTGCCGTTTTGATTTTTGGCCCAAAGAAAATTCCGGAACTGGGTAGCTCCCTCGGTAAAACTCTACGGGGCTTCAAGGACGAAATGAGTGGCAATGGCGAAGCTGACGACATCGAACTCTATGAAGATGAGGCTGACGGGGACGACTACCGCTAACGGCTGTCGAGACCGGCTATCTGGGCCTGGCTGTAGCCGTTCACCTCACTAACTGGCCCCATTGACCCTAAGCAAAGAGAGGCCCATGGCCATGGTCAGGCTGCGGTTGAGCGTGGTAGCTCTGTTTGTTGACGGCGACCAGGTGCTGCTGCTCCATCAGATGACGCCGCCCGAACCGGACTGCTGGGATTTGCCTGGGGGTGGGCTTGATCCGGCTGAGGATTTAATCAGCGGGCTGCGACGTGAAGTCCGTGAAGAGACCGGTATCGGCTATTTCACTATCGTAGAACTGCTGACGGCGATGGAAGGGTTTTATCCCCTGGCGAATGAGACTGTCCATGCCGTTAGCCTGATTTATCGCTGCCGAATTGAGCCCCGGCCCGAGGTGTTTACCGGTGACCCCGATGAAGTCGGACCGGGGGGAGTGCGCTGGTGGGCGATCGCTGACTTGCCGTTGGATCGCTGTTCTAGCCGGGCTCGGGCCGCTCTCGTGGCGGCGGGGTTCGTGGCCGCTGCCGATTCGACCGGGCAAAATGGTGGCTGATCAATCCCCTGTGCTATTACCGTTAAGGGGCGAGCGGGTGCGGCTAAGTTGTCTTTGAGTAGGTTCCATGGGCCAATTTTGGAAATATACCCTAGCCAGTTTGACGGGGTCCTTGTTGTTCTTTTTGCTGCTAGTGGTGTTGATGGCCATGGGGGCAGTTGGCCTGGTGGGGGTTTTGGTGGCCAGTGTTTCCCGCAGTGAGGCCCCGGCGGTGCCTAAGGATTCGATTCTGGTTTACGACCTGGGTAGCATGATTACGGATCTCGAAGATGTTCCCACCCCGACGGAGGTATTGCTGGCCGGGGGCGTCGCGAATCAGCTGACTCTGCGAGAGGCGGTGGTTGCCATAGAGGCCGCCGCTGAGGATGAGGCGATCGCCGCCCTCTATTTGCGCGGTTCCGAAGGGGTAGGGGCGGGACTGGCGGCTCAGATGGAGCTGCGGGATGCGATTGAGACCTTCAAGCAGTCAGAAAAGCCCGTGATTGCCTACGATGTCTCCTGGGATGAGCAGGAATACTTTTTGGCCTCTTTGGCCAATACCGTCTTTATGAATCCCTTTGGACAGATGGAGATGAACGGCCTGTTTGCAGAGGTGATGTATCAGGCTGAGGCTCTAAACAAAATCGGTGTCGGGGTGCAGGTCACTCGGGCGGGCAGGTACAAATCGGCGGTAGAACCCTTCCTGCGTAACACCATGAGCCCTGAAGAGCGCCAGCAAACCCAGCGACTGTTAGAAGACTTGTGGCAGTCGATGCTGGCTGGGGTGAGCGAAGGACGGGCGGTGGAAGCTCCCCAGCTGCAGGCGATCGCCAACGAGGAAGGGTTCCTATTTGGCGAAGAAGCCCAGGGCCGCCAGCTGATCGATCAGGTGGTTTACGAAGATGAAGTGATTGAGGAGCTGCGATCGCTAACTGGCGAGGGACAAGATAAGCCCCGAGAGGATCAGGCTAATTTTCGCCAAATTAGCCTGGCTAGCTACGCCGAAACCGTCGACGACCCTCTAGTAACCCGCCAGGCAAAAGACCAGGTTGCCCTGGTGGTAGCTGAAGGCCCCATCGTCAATGGCTCCCTAGGGCCCGGTGGTGGCAATGTCATCGTCGGGGAGCAGGTGGCCCGTCAGCTCCGGGACCTGCGCCAAGACGACTCCGTCAAAGCCGTTGTCCTGCGGATTAACAGTCCGGGGGGGAGTGCGATCGCCTCAGAAATTATCCTTAGGGAAGTCCGGCTGCTCCAAGCCGCCAACAAGCCAGTCGTGGCGTCCATGGGGAATGTGGCCGCTTCCGGGGGCTACTGGATTGCCTCCCTGGCGGATACTATCGTGGCTGAACCGACCACCATTACCGGTTCCATTGGCGTCTTTAGTCTGTTTATCAATCTGGAAGATCTCGGGGATAAAGTTGGGCTCAGCTGGGAGGGCGTCAAAACGGCTGAACTCGCCGATATTTTCTCAGCTACCCGACCCAAGAGTGACCAGGAACTCGAGATTCTGCAGGAATCGGTTGATCGAATCTACGATGAATTTCTAGAACGAGTGGTCGAAGGGCGCGAACTGCCCCCGGACCGGGTAGCCGAGATTGCCCAGGGACGGGTCTGGTCGGGAAAAACGGCCCAGGAACTGGGGCTAGTTGATGAAATCGGGGGACTCAGCCGGGCAATTGAAATTGCTGCTGAATCGGCCAAACTTGAGGATGACTGGCAGCTGCGACTATACCCAGAAGAAGAGGAGTGGCAGCGGTTTATCGGGCGTTTTCTGGCGACGGCTAGCACTCCCCGCCAAGATCCCCTGATGGCCCAAATCACTCGTCTTTCGGCCGATCTACAGCTGGTTCGCCGCCTAGACGACCCCCAAGGAATCTACGCCCTAATGCCATTCAATCTCGATCTCGATTAGGGCCAGACTGGCTTGATGACCACCAGAACATGATCAATATTGATGCCTCCATGAAAACCCCCGTCTAGGGGCGGGGGCGGTTATCTTTTATGAAATTCAGCTGGAAATCAGCTTGAGTCAGAGTACCTGCTGCCAAGTCCAGAACGGTCTTATCCTAAATCCGAGTAGCTTACCCCCGAAAACGAGCCCCAGTAGATGCCAACGTCGAGACTCTGCAGGGGCGACGCTAGCGCGGTATCGGGCTTTGATCTTGTCGGCTGAAAAATTAGGTTCGAGATGGAGGGGGCTAGGTATTCCCCAACTCTGCTCTATTTCGGGGGTATACAAGTCGGATTTGGTATTGGACGGTCTGCCCCAAACTCGCTAGGCACAATCGAGCTACTCTTGAATCAACGCCACTTCGACGATGAGATCGTTGTAGTCGTCTAGAATGACTCGATCTTCGAAGCCGATTCGATAGAGGGTGCCATTCTCGTAGGTGATTTGGGTGACTGTGATGCCTTCATCGTTCTCCCAGCTATTGCCGCTACGGCGGTGATCGCCGTCAAAATAGTAGCTGAAGGTCCCCCGTTCTGGCCCCAGAATGTACCAGCCGGTGGGGTTGTTAGAGCTGAGTTCTTGCACTCGCTCAGACTCAGGGGGCAGGGTATTTTCGGCTCGTGGCGGGGCGTTTTCTTTGTAGACCCGGAGTCGCTGGCGAAACAGCGCATCGCCCCCGGAAATGCGATACCAGACTTCGTGGGGAGCACTCGTGCCGGTGGTCCAAATCATGTAGGCGATCGCCTCAGGTCGGACGATCGCCTCAGATTCTCGAAGTTTGTTGATTAACAGGGGAGAGCCTGAAGCGGCAACGCTGCCTGATCGCTGGGCATTAACAGCCGCTGCCCCGAGGACGACGACAATACTCACCAATACCGGCAGGATCATCCGCCATATCAGGGATTTTCTCATGATTTTGGGGACCAGCTTCAGGTCAAACAACCACAGTGTATCGCCTGATGGAAAAACCAGAATAGGTGAAGGCCAGCTAGGCAGCAACTCTCAGTATGGCAATTCAGCTGGTATTGGGCGGGATGTCTAGCTCTAAACCTTCCAGCATGAAGGTGAGCAGATGGTCCCAACTGTCGAAATATATGTAACGGGTCAACGCCCGCAGATCCTCAAAGAAGGTTTTACGTGTCGGCAAGTGAGATCGCAGCGGCTCATGTTTTTGGTCGAGCAACTCTAGCAACGTGTGAAAGAGCAAGGACAGGATATTCAGGGTCGCAAGCAGTGAGGAGAGGTGCTGTTTCCCGTGCCCGAAATTGTGTGCCAGATTGTAGCCCTTGGTCTTTAGCGTGTTGTTATTTTCGTTTTCGACCTTCCAACGGGTGCGCCCTGTTAGAACAACCTCTGCTACGTTTTCATCGCTCAGGAGGTGATTGGTAGCAAACGAATTTTGATAGGTCACCTTCTTGTCAGGACGGCTGACGGTGACTTCGCACCAGTTGACTAACAGCGCATCATCGCTGTCTTTGAGGGGCACTGAGTTGAGATAACGGTAGGTATAGGTTTCCTCAACTTTCCCGGTCCACCGCGTTGTCGTCACAGTGGGCACATCAATGCCCTCCAGATGGTCATAGAGGGTGGTGTGAGATTCCGGACGACACACTAGGATGAAGTCCAATTGTTGGTCTAAAAGCTGTTGGCACAGGGGCTGGCAGCAATAGAGGTCATTCGCCTAAAACGGTGACGTTCAGGGCACTCAAGCGGGGTCCCTGCTGCGCCAACCAGCGTTTTGCGGCAGCATTTTCGCAGTCCTGTTTGCCATGGCCATCCTGAGGCACGATTAATTCAGGCACTAACGGAATTACATGGGCTCGCCCTGGACAGACGATGACCGGTGTGATGACGCTGTGGAAACAATGGGTCTCTCCCGACTTCAGGGTGCGCATACTTCAGTTCAAGCAGTGGATTTGGCTCGAACTGAAGTATGCGGTACCGTCGATGGCCATCAACAAGGTATCCGCCACCGAGCGGAAGCCCGCTAACTGCCCCTGCTGGTCTAACACCTGCAAAATTTCCTCAAACACAGGAAAAACCTGCTCAGGTGCCACGGGTTCTAACAGGTCCCGGATTTGGTTGTCGCTTGGGATCTGATGGACGCCAAACAGGCTTTGGGCATTACTTTTGCCCTTGCTGCCTGCCATCATGCGCTGATAGGCCAAAAATCAAGGGTTTGAGTGAAGAACACGCTAAACGCGCTCAAGGCTGCATCCTCCATCCCATAGCGGCTATTCTTGCCAGTGCGTTTGTCCGGTAGCAAAGACAGGCGCTGACGAAAAGAACTGACTATCGTGTCAAACAAACCCCGTTCTTTCAACGGTTCTGGCTCTCTTGGCTCTCTCAGATGCCTCTACAATACCGGTATTCTTAGGGCTCGAATAGCCTTTCCCCAAAATGAGAATTGCTGCCCCCATCCATAGGAAGCCAATGGAGAAAGGCAATCACGCTAAAATCAGAGACTGGCAGTTACCCGTTGACCCTATGAAACCTCGTCGCTACCACATCACCACCTTCGGCTGTCAGATGAATAAGGCCGACTCCGAGCGCATGGCGGGGATTCTCGACGACATGGGCCTGAGCTGGATTGACGACCCCAATCAGGCGGATGTGATTCTCTACAACACCTGCACCATCCGCGACAACGCCGAGCAGAAGGTGTACTCCTACCTGGGGCGGCAGGCCAAGCGCAAGCAGGAACAGCCTGACCTGACCCTGGTGGTGGCGGGCTGCG
>PYEQ01000251.1 GCA_003017785.1 filamentous cyanobacterium CCP5
CAGATGGAGCGTACTCAGGCCGTAGAGGCAATGGTCGACAACCATCCCGCCCGCCAGTGGGAAAATCCCAACGCCCTGCTGAAGCGGCAAAAACGGGTGAACCGCCTAGAGCAAGAACTAGCTGATCGCCAGACCAAACTTTCAGAATACACCGGGCGCTACTGGCAAGAGTTCCTCGATATCATGGCGGTGCTCCAGCATTTTGATGCCCTCGCGGATACGGCACCGACCCGGCTCGGAGAAATGGCTGCTGCCATTCGCGGCGATAACGAACTATGGCTAGGGCTGGTCCTCGATTCAGAAATGTTTGATCACCTGGCGCCGCCCCAGCTAGCCGCCGCCTGCGCTGCCCTTGTCACCGAAAATTCTCGCCCCGACAGCTGGTGCGACTATGCCCCTTCTAAGGATGTAGAAGACGCCCTGGGGGGACTCCGTAGCCTGCGGCGGGAGCTGATGCAGCAGCAGCACCGCCGCAGGCTAGCGGTGCCAGTCTGGATGGAATACGATCTCGTCGGGCTGGTAGAACAGTGGGCCAATCAGGTAGAGTGGCCCGAGCTCTGTCAAAATACCAGCCTCGATGAAGGGGATATCGTACGCATTCTGCGGCGTACCCTGGACTTTCTGTCGCAAATTCCCCACGTACCCTACCTGAGTGGTCAAATTCGCGGCACCGTTAGGGAGGCGATCGTCGCCATGAATCGATTCCCAGTCAATGAAGAAATCGGCTAGTTCGTCCATTGCTAAGCCTCGTACTGGATGATGGACAAGCAGTTGCGACCATCTTGTAGCCGCTGATAGGTAACCTTGTCCGCTAGCCGTCTGAGTAAAAACCAGCCATAGCCGCTATCGCGGAGCTCCCCGGGCTGAGGTTCTTCTAATCCTTCCGGGTCAAACGGATAGCCGTGATCTAAAATCCGAATCTCGAATCGATTGTGTCCAAACCGCAGGTCAATGGCGATGGTCGTATCCGGGGGAAGCTCCGCATGGGCGTGGCGGACTGCATTGGTAAATCCCTCGGTCAGGGCAATGACCAGTCGGTCTGCATAATCCTTGACCCAGGCTCCTTCAGCTTCCCGGCTCATACAAACGGATCGAAACCACTGCTGGACCTGGGTCAGAACTTCTAACTGGCTATTAACCTCCAGGTGCGCTTGGTTTTCCATGCTTTGGCCTTTTCGCTGGGATGAAACGACTGCCATCTCAATCTTGAGTTAAGAACCAATGCACCCAATCTTAAGCCTAACGGGTTAATGGGAATTTGTTATATCAATGGCGCCCATGCCTGGGTCGTTACAGAACAAAAATGGCCTGGACTAGCTACAGCTGGTCCAGGCCATCACAAGGAAACAAAAGGATCTAAAACAGGCCGAGGGTTAACGACTCACGAATGGGGAAAGTTGCGCCAATACCTAGCCATAGGGTGACAACTGTGCCAAACAAAAACACAGTTGTCGCCACGGGACGGCGGAAAGGATTTTGAAACTTGTTGACGTTTTCGATGAACGGTACAAGCATTAATCCTAAGGGGATTGAAGCCATCGCTGCGATTCCCAGTAGCTTGTTGGGAAGCACCCTCAGCATCTGGAAAGTTGGATACAAATACCACTCGGGCAAAATTTCCAGGGGCGTGGCAAATGGATTAGCCGGCTCACCGATAAGGGCAGGGTCTAAAACGGCCAGGGCAACACAGCAAGCAATGGTGCCCAAGATCACAACTGGGAAAATATACAGCAGATCATTAGGCCAGGCTGGCTCACCATAATAATTGTGCCCCATGCCTTGTTTAAGCAATTCTCTCAGCTTGGGATCGCTGAGGTCTGGCTTTTTGAGCGTAGCCATAGATTAATTATCCTCTCGAATCTTAAGACAGAAAGAAACAGCGTAGAAGGAAGCTTAGAGAGGGCCAGAGATACCCTGCTTCCGAATCATCAAGAAGTGCAGCAGCATGAACACTGCAATTGACCAAGGCAGCACAAAGGTGTGGAGACTATAGAAGCGGGTCAGGGTTGCCTGGCCGACCGCGTCACCACCGCGCATGAGCTCTACAATCGTATCGCCAACAACGGGGATGGCACCGGGAACGCCAGAGACAATTTTCACGGCCCAATAGCCAACCTGGTCCCAGGGGAGAGAATAGCCTGTGACCCCGAAGGAAACGGTGATCACAGCCAGCACAACGCCGGTCACCCAGGTCAGTTCTCGGGGCTTCTTAAAGCCACCAGTGAGGTAAACCCGGAAAACATGGAGGATCATCATCAGCACCATCATGCTGGCGGACCAGCGGTGGATGGAGCGAATCAGCCAGCCAAAGTTTACGTCGGTCATCAGGTACTGCACTGATGAAAACGCCTCAGTCACCGTGGGCTTGTAGTAAAAGGTCATAGCAAACCCGGTGGCAAACTGAATCAGGAAGCAGGTCAGGGTAATACCGCCCAGACAGTAAAAAATATTTACGTGGGGGGGGACGTATTTGCTGGAAATATCATCAGCGAGTGCCTGAATTTCCAGCCGCTCGTTAAACCACTGATAGGCTTTGGAGTCGGTAACTTGCTTTGTAAACATGAAGCGTAAAGCTCGATTAATCGATAATTGCCGTTCTTAAAGAATTTAACACAGCTTGACCTCTGCCATAGATCGCAAGCCTTGGCCTTGGGCTGGTTTCAGCGCCACTACAGGGCAGACCTCAGAACGTAAAACCTGGTTTTCAGCGACTGATCAAAATTCAGGTGCCGGGCCGAGCAGAGGTGGGCTTTCGATTAGACTTGAAACAAAAGTTTATATTTTGGCCTAGGTGCTGGAACCAGCGGGGACGATCTCCAGTTTCCTTGTCGAGGGATGGAAAAATTTAGGGCTGGGGCTGCGACCGGACTTGTGTTCGGTGGAGCCGCGGTGTCCAGGCTAGGCTCTGGGCTGATTTAGTTAGATTGTATGGGAGGGGAGATGGCGCGGACTGGGCATAGGGCGATCGCCCGTGGTTGGCGTTTCATCTGCTAGCGTGGCTAGTCTTCGAGTGCAATGAGTCTCAAGGAAAACTCGCCGCAGCGACAGGGCGAGCAGAGGCCAGTTTAAGATTCAAGATATGAATAGACTGATTAAAACTGTTGTTGTGAGTCTGCTATTAGCCTGCTTGGGCTGGTTGGCCATTGGTCATGCTCCGGCCTACGCCCTGACCGATGAGCAAGAGCTCGTGGCTGAAGTTTGGCGGATTGTGAATCGGGCCTATTTAGATGAGAGTTTTAACCATCAAAACTGGTGGTTTACTCGTCAGCGGGTTCTGAGCCAGAATCTGCCCGATCGCGAAGCTACCTATCAGGCTATTCAAAAGATGCTAGCGGGTTTAGACGATCCTTACACCCGCCTACTGCCCCCCCAGCAGTATCGCAGCCTCAAAACCAATACCTCTGGTGAGCTGACCGGAGTCGGCTTGCAGATCACCAAGGATGACGATGGCGGGGTGCTACGGGTGATTGCCCCCATTGAAGGATCCCCAGCTGAGCAAAGCGGCATTCGCCCCAAGGATCGGGTGTTGAAAATTAACGGCATTGACACCGCCGATTTGACCCTCGATCAGGCCGCTGACCAGATGCGGGGAGCGATGAATACTCAGGTGGTGCTAACTTTAGAACGACCAGAACAAGATCCTTTTGACGTTACCCTGACTCGGGCTCGGGTCTCTCTGAATCCGGTTTATGCGGATCTGCGAACCACTGAGGAGGGGACTAAACTGGGCTATCTGCGGCTGAATCAGTTCAATGCCAATGCCAGTAATGAGCTGGCTGCGGCCATCGAGTCGATGGAGGCTAAGGGGGTCGATGCCTACATTCTCGATCTGCGTAACAATCCAGGAGGGCTGCTGCAGGCGGGCATTGAGATTGCGCGTCATTGGCTCGATCAAGGCACGATCGTCTACACCGTCGGTCGGCAGGGGATTTTAGATAGTTTTATGGCCTATGGCCCTGCCCTGACCCAGGATCCCCTGGTCGTGCTGGTGAATCAGGGGACAGCCAGTGCCAGTGAAATCCTGGCGGGAGCTTTGCAAGATAACGGCCGCGCCCAGCTGGTTGGTGAGGTAACTTTTGGCAAGGGGCTGATTCAGTCCCTGTTTGATTTATCGGATGGTTCTGGATTGGCCGTAACGGTCGCCAAGTATGAGACGCCAGACCACCACGATATTAATCGCCAAGGGATTCAGCCTGATCGGCTAGTGGAGAGTTTGCCCCTGAGCAAGGGACAGTTTGCTACGGCTGACGATGCCCAGTACCAGGCGGCCATTGAGCTGCTCTCTCGCTCCCGCGTAGCTGTAGGTGCGGCGGCTGGTGTCTCTTAATTTGCGCACTTACCACGATCCGCTCCATGGCGCGATCGCCCTAGATGCTAAGGATCCGACCGAAGCCCTGCTGATTCAGCTAATTGATACCCCGGCCTTTCAACGGCTGCGGCGAATTCGTCAGCTGGGTCCGGCCAGTCTGACCTTTCACGGCGCGGAAAGCTCGCGGTTTACCCATTCCCTGGGGGTGATGGCCACTACCCGCCGGGCCTTTGACGGGCTGGCCAAGCGCTATCCGCAGCTGCGATCGCACCGCAGCGCCATTCTCTGTGCTGCGCTCCTCCACGATGTCGGTCACGGCCCGTTTAGCCATACCGCTGAGGAAATTTTTGGCATCCACCACGAAGCCTGGACCCTGCAGATTATCGATCACGACCCCAAGGTTAATGGCCTGCTGACCGGCCACGACGCCCATCTGCCCAAGACTCTGGAGCAAATCTATACCCATTGCCATCCGCTGCCTGTGGTGTGGCAGTTAGTGTCTAGCCAGCTCGACTGCGATCGCCTCGACTATCTCATGCGAGATAGCTACTTCACCGGAGCCAACTACGGTCGCCTAGATCTGGATCGCATTCTCCTGGCCTTAGAATTTGAACCCGACAGTGGCGAACTGATCGTCGCCCACAAGGGTCTGGCTGCGATCGAGCACTATCTAGTGGTGCGTTATTTCATGTATGCCCAGGTCTACAACCATCCCAAGAATCTGGCCGCTACCTGGCTGTTAATTCAGGCTTTCGCCAGGGCCCGTGAGCTGCTGAGCCAGGGGCAGCTCACGGCGGATAGCACCGTTGTCGCCTGGCTAGGACAACCGCCGGAGAACCTCCCGTTGGAGACGTATTTGGCTGGAGACGATATTGTCTTCCAGTACCATTTGCAGCGCTGGCAGCACAGTGGGGATCCGCTCCTGGCGGATTTGTGCCGTCGCTGGGTCAACCGAGATTTGCTCAAGACCCTGGAGGTCACGTCCCTGTCTACCCAGCAGCAACAGCAATTGCTGGTTCAGGTTCAGCACCATCTCACCCAGCAGGGCCTAGAGGCCGCCGCCTATAGTGGTCTAAAATACATCTGGAGCAACGGCTATACCCTCTACCAGCAGGGCATTAAGCTAGATCAAGACAACCAGGCGATCGACATCAACCGGGTGTCCCCCCTAATCCAAACCTTGACCCAGTCCTTTGAACGCAGCTGGCTACTCTATCCGAGGGAGAGCCATCCCTGGGTTCGAAAACAGTGGCTGGCCTACAGTAATGGCGGTGCCTGAGCTAGCCCTTCCAGGTCAATGGCCATGAGATGCTCATAGGCATTATTGACCAGTCCTTTTCTTCGCAGGTAGCCGGTGTTAGCCCCAGGACATAGATAGTGCAAAGTATCTGCTGAGAATTCTTGCTGTAGTGCTCGCACCTGGCGTAGTTGGCGAGGCCAGTGAAAGGTTTTGGCAAACCTCAAGGGCACTACTGTACCTGCGGCAGTGGGTAGCAGATGGCGGCCAGTGAAAAGCACCCCTCCCATTCCCTGATGGTAAACGCAGCTAGCCCCTGGTGATTGGCCTGGGGTCCACTGCACCCGGGTGCTGGGAGAAAGGATCAGGCGAGATTGAAACGTGGTTGTGGGAGTTTGCGGTAGCAGGTAGGCTTCTTGTTCCTGGATAATGATTTCACAGCCTAGGGGCGCTTGAATCCTATCGCTTTGGCCAATCCCGCCCCGATGGGTAATCACCAGCCAGCGGACTCCCTGGGTTGTTAAGAATTCCTGGGTTGTGCTGTTCCAAGCAGGGGCATCAATCAGAATATTGGCCGATCTCCCTTCCCCATCGGTGTGCTTAAGCAGATAGGCCGTTCCTCCCAGGGTGTCGCGATTGGGCGGAAAGCTGAAGAGTCCTTCTAATAGCTGTCGGGGAGGCTTTGAGAGTCCACTGGTCGTCACTGCGTCGGAGGTTCCTTCTGGTTTGAACAAGAGGCCATAGACTGATCTGATGGTCCATACAGCACAGGTTAGAAATTCTAGCTCCAAAGCTTCAGTTCTATGGCCAGATCAGCCAGGTTCAAGAATGAATTAACTGTCGGGATTGAGCGAATAAGGCATGATGGGGAGTATAGAAACCTAGGCTGATTCACTCTTTAAGTATCTAAATGTTGTTGTTCTGGCTGCTGTTACTCGGCATCTTTACGTATTTCGTCGTTCGACGAAGCGTGGCTAACATCACCTGCACGCCTGTATGGTTATTGTGGTTGGTGATGATGCTACCTGCTTTCACGCTGGCGGGCTGGGTTGCCGTTAATGGAGTAGACGAGCCGGCCCCGCCAGGGCTGCTGATCGGTCTATTTATCTTATGTCCTTTGCTCTATTGGGGACTCATACAGGCAGGGCGCCGTCAAACGCCCAAATCAGAAGTTGTCCAGGCCTCTACCGACGAATCGGCTCCTCAACCGAAAGCTCCCAGCAAGCCTTCTCTACGACCGATAGATA
>PYEQ01000252.1 GCA_003017785.1 filamentous cyanobacterium CCP5
CCCCGCCTCGATTAGCACCGTGGCATCCTCCACCCAGCCCCCCGGCGTCAGCACCGTGGCCCCCTGCAGCGCCAGCCCAGCAGTCGTTTTCATTGCCATCGCCCCCCTCTTCCCAAACCCCCATCTTCTGTCTATCCCTAATCCCTCACCCCTAATTCCACTCTTCGAGAAGCCGCTCCGGGTCTACACCCCTAACCCGAATCGCCCTCAAGCCACCTGCCTCCCCTGACATATCACCGAGGTCAATCGGGGCACGGTGCCATCGTGGTGCAGGGTGATCAGATCGGCCCGCTTGCCGATTTCTAAACTGCCGCGATCGCCCCCCAGCCCGATTGCCTCCGCAGGATTTTGAGTAAACAGCCGCATCGCCTGATGCAGGGGTTTTTGCTGGCGATCGGCGATCAAGAACATAGCCTGGATCAGGCTCTGGGGCACGTAGTCTGAGGAGATAATATCCACCAGGTCCAGGTCGGCTAGATCCATGGCGGACACGTTCCCCGAATGGGATTGACCCAGAATCACATTCGGAGCCCCCATCAGCACCTTGAGGCCCTGGTGGTGGGCCAGCTTGGCCGCTGCCAAAGTGGTTGGAAACTCAGCGATCACGGCGCCATCCTGCAAGGACTCCTCGACGTGATCGGGGGTGGCATCGTCGTGACTGGCCAGGGGAATATGTTCACGGCGGGACAGTTCTACCAGGCGGCGACGGTTGATCAGGGCATGGCGCTGCTGATTTTCAATCCGCGATTGAATCAGCGCCCCGACCTCGGCCTCAGTCACCCCGTGCTTGCCCATGTAGTATTCCTTGTACTTGTCCACCCGAACGAACTGACGCTGGCCAGGGGTGTGGTCCATGAGGGAAATCAGCGCCAGTAGGGGATGGCTGGCATAGCTAGCGGTAACGTCGTGAACCTGCTCATAGCCCAGTTCACAGCGCAGATGCAGCCGGTGGTTGACGCTCAGGCGTCCCGCCTCCTGGGCCTGGTGGATGGCGTCGATCATCGCCCCAAACTGGGTCATGCGCAGGGAGGTGGGGGTAATGTCGCCAACGGCGATCGCATCACACACCGTGGTAATGCCGGCTGCCGCCATGTGGCGATCGTGGTAGATGGTGGCCACGTCCAGGGGCCAGCGCACCTTAGGCCGGGGAGAAATACACTGCTCTAGATTATCCGTGTGCAGTTCCACCAGGCCGGGCATCAGGTAGTCACCGTTGCCATCTACCCCCTGGGCAACGGTCCCCGGCTGAATATCGGCAATGCACCCATCCCGGACAACCAGAGTGCCCAGCACCTCGGCGTCCGGCAGCTGAAGACGAAAATTGGTATAGACCTGTTCAAACATAATGCTGGGCAAGCAGAACTTCTGGAGAAACAAACAGCCGCCGCTATTCTAAGCCGCTGGTATGGCGGTGGTCGGGTAGGCCCCAGACGATGGTCAAAGACCAGCCTTGAAGGACCCTCGTTGAAACGCCCAGAACTAGGGCCTAACCCGCTAGGCGATCGGCCCTAGATTGGCTCGATCGCTACACCAGCCGCTGCCTGAGGCGGGCAGAAAGGGTGTCAATTAAGCCAACGGTCACCACCAAAATAATCAAGATTGCACAGACATCCTGGTAGTTGAAGGACCGAAAGCTTTGGTAGAGGGCAACGCCAATGCCGCCCGCGCCGACGATGCCTAGGACGGCGGCCGATCGCACATTCGACTCAAATCGATAGAGGGTAAACGAGGTCCACAGGGGCATTACCTGGGGAATCACGCCAAAGATAATTTCCTGCAGCTTGCTGGCCCCAGTAGCTCGAATGCCCTCCACCGGCCCTGGCTCAATGGACTCGATCGCCTCAGAAAACAGCTTGCCTAAAATCCCCGCCGTATGAACAAACAGGGCCAGCACTCCAGCAAAAGGCCCTAGGCCCACCGCCACGATAAAAATCAGCGCAAACACCAGCTCGTTAATCGCCCGCATGGCGTCTAACAGCCGCCGCACCGGAAACACGATCCAGGGAGGGCATACATTTTCTGACGCCAAAATCGACAGGGGAATCGCCACAATCACCGCCAGCAGGGTGCCCCAGATTCCCATGGCGATGGTTTCAATCGTGGCCTGGAGGTAGCTAGCCCAGCGAGAAAAATCCGGCGGAAAGAACTTGACAATAAGCTCTGCCATGGAGCCAACGCCGCCGAGCAGCTCCCCAAAACTCAGATCGCTGACCGCCCCCGAATACATCAAAAGGGCAATGGTAACCAGAATGGAGCCAATTCTTAGGGAGGTAATCAGCGGCCTTTGCTTCGCTAAGGCCTGACGCACCGCTGGCGAAGCAGTCTGTTCAGAGGCTGAAAGCTGGAGGCTTTTAGACATGGTGGCTCGCGGATAAGGTTGAAAACTTTATTACCGATACCAGTTCGGCATTTTGGGCCCAGACAACCGGAATTGGGATTCAAGCGATGGTCAAAAACCGAGGGCCAGGGCACAGCAGACCGTACCCTGACTAGCCCTCAATCAAGCCAACTCAAGCTATTTCAGCGCTTCGAGCTGCTTCTCTAGCTCTTCCATCTGAGCCGCTTTATCGGCTTCGCTGACGGTATCGTCGTTCTTGAGCTCTTCCATCTGCTGGGCGATGTCCAGCTCGCGAATGGTATTCCAGTCGGTATCCCCAGCGGGGTCAAAGCCCTGCCAGTCCAGAGGCCCTAGAACGGCCTCATCGTCAACGTTGTAGAAGAAGTCCTTCATCTGATCCTTGAGGCAGTCTGGCAGGTCAGACCGGTAGGCGATCGGGTCGCTGGGAATGACCGGAGACGTCCAAATCACCTGCACTTTCTCAAACGCAGCCGGATCGGATTCTTGCAGCCGGGATAGGGACTCGTTGTTGTTGGTGGCGACGTCGACCTGGTTGTTGGCAACGGCCTGGGCGGTGGCCTCATGGCTACCGGCAAAGATCAGCTCTTTAAATGCCCCGTCAGGTTCAACGCCTTGCTGAGAAAACACGTAGTAGCTGGGCACCAGGAACCCAGAAGTGGAGTTGGGGTCGTTAAAGGCAAAAGTGAGGTCGCTAGCGTGCTCGATCACATACTGGTCGCCGTTGCCAGCCTCTAAATCAATCTCGCTGACGATGGGGTTGTCGACGTTGGTGATCAGGTGGGAGTAGTAGCCCTTAGAGCCATCGCTAGCTACGGTTTGAGCGAAGGCTTCAGCGTCAGAACGCTTAGCTGCTTCGATGTAAGACTTGCCGCCATACCAGGCAATTTGGATTTTGCCGGCTCCCATGGCCTCAATTACGCCAGCATAGTCGGTGGCATAAAACCCGTTAACGGGACGGCCCAGCTCCTCTTCCATTTTGTCGAGGAAGGGCTCCCAGAGCTCCTGGAGGTTGGCTTGGGACTCGGTGGAGATAATGCCGAAGTCGATTTCAGCCAGCTCCGGAGCACAGGCGGCACCGGCATCGGTGGTCTCACTGGGGGCCGTGTCAGCGGTGTCGCTGGGGGCGGTGCTGCAGCTAGCGATCAGGGCGGCACCGGTGATGCCAAAGGCCAGACGGCTGGACCAGCGGGTAAAAGCGGCGATTGTCATAGAAAAATCCTCAGGCTATCGGTTGACGCAGATAGAAATTGGGCAAACACAAACCAGTTGAGGCGGCCTGGGCCACCACTTCAAAAACTGCCGGGCAGAAGAGATAAACTCTCTAGACTTGAGAAGCTGAATACATCTCGGCGTGGCCCCGGAGTACCAGCTCCTCAGCCGCTTCACCGTAGATGTCGTTGAGTTTCTCGTTGTTGAGATCTAGGGTGAAGCCGTCAAACTGAACCTCTCCATCCCGCAGGGCCACCGCCCGCTCGAAATAGCGCTGCACCATCTGCACCTGGTGCAGGGAGGTGATCACGGTAATCCCTTGCTCCTGGTTGAGCCGAGTCAGCAGCTCCATCACCTTGTGGGCCGAGCCCGGATCCAGGGAGGCGATAGGCTCGTCCGCCAGCAGCACCCGGGCTCCCTGCATCAGGCAGCGGGCGATCGCCACCCGCTGTTGCTGCCCCCCAGAAAGCTGGGAAGCCCGCTTATAGGCCTGCTCCAGGATGCCGACCCGCTCCAGGGCCGAGAGGGCCTGGAGTTTATCCTGCCGGGTAAAGCTGTGGGTGAGCGATCGCCACAGAGGCACCTGGGAGAGATTGCCAATCAATACGTTCTCCAGCACGCTCAGGCGATTCACCAGGTTGAACTGCTGAAAAATAAACCCCACCTGACTCCGGAGCCATCGTGCCTTGGAGTGGAAACGGCCGTCCACCTGGAGGGGACTGCCATAGATTTCGACCTGTCCTTGATCACAGCGCTGTAGGCCGTTCAGCATTCTCAGCAGAGTCGACTTCCCGGAACCGGAAGCCCCAACCAGGGCCACCATCTCGCCAGAGGCCACCTGCAGGTCTACCCGCTGCAGCGCAGGAATGCCTTTGAAGGACTTAGATAGCCCCCTAACGGCAACGGCAGGCTGGTCAAAGACAGCATGGGATGACCGACTTATCTGCTCCATAGCATCCCTAGTATCCATATACACAATCATTCAGCCGACCCATCGCGATCGCATCAATCCAGTCAGAATCAGAAATCAGTAACCACCAGGCTGTAGATGCGATCAGAAGCCATCAAAGCAGCGAAAACTATTATTTCCACTAACCTTAAAGGCCAACGTAAACATTTTCTACAGAGATGTTTTAAGCGACGGGGTTAAAATGTTTAACCTCTAGAAAAGCTCAGGTTAAGAAAATAAATTCATCCCTTAACCAAGACCAATTAATTTAAGAACTCAGTGCCTCCCTACCCTTGCATCATAAATTCAAAACGCCCAATAAATCCTGATAAGGCTGAAGAGCTTCTGGCGGTTTTTGGGGAATGTCGAGGTCGATCGAACCCTAACAGGGCTTGCAGGGAAAGGGCTAAGGCTCTTCTGCCAAGGCCCCAGCCGTCGTCCAAAACATCTGACTCTTGCGCCTCGGGCTTGATTATTGTCTTCACCGGTTAACAGCAATAGGCAGAGGCCCTGGCAAACTCAACGGCTTTAAATTCCGGTTTGGATAATCAATTTGTTTGTGGGCTGTTAGAGTTTTCTAGTGCCTTAGGTATCAATTATTTTGGCCATAGCTATTGCGTCATGGTTCTAGATGTTTAATAATTTGTCTAGACATCTAGGCAGGGCGAGATAATCAATCCTGACAAGTCAGTTTATTCAGCGCCATGATGATGATGGAATCGGAGCAGTTGCCGCTGCGCCAAGCCTGGATAGGGGTATTGGCAAAAGCGCCTCTGGAGCTTTTGGAGCAGCGGGTGGCCGCCCTAGAAGGCCTGCCAGACTACCAGTTTTTGCGATCGCCGGAAATTGGTCTGGCGATGGTGCGCGGTCGGGCTGAAGGGACTGGAGAGCCTTTTAATCTAGGGGAAATGACCCTGACCCGCTGCGTCGTGCAGCTGGTTGTCGAGCCTGAACTGGCCATAGCCGGGTTTGGCTATGTGGCCGGGCGATCGCAGCACCATGCTGAGCTGGCCGCCCTCTGTGACGCCCTGCTCCAGCATCCCCACTGGTCCTCTGTTATCCAGTCTCAGATTATTGCCCCACTGCAGGCCGCCGCTGAAGAAAATCGCGCTGCCACTGCCGCCGAGACCGCTTCTACCCAAGTCAATTTTTTCACCCTGCTGCGGGGTGAGTCTTAGCTGTCTACTTGCCTATGTCTACCCTCTGCCCCGGATTGAGCAACCCGGTCCACGATGCTCAAAAGACCTTTCGAGCCCTGCTCGATGCCCTAGCCCGACCCGGCACCCGGCAGGTGCTGGCCCCGGTGCAGCCCCCTGTGGGCCTAGCCCCCGCCTGCGGAGCTGCCTGCCTGACCCTGGTCGATCTCGAAACCACCGTGTGGATTCAGCCAGGGCTACCAGCGGCGATCGCCCAGTGGCTGCGGTTCCATCAGGGTTGCCCCATTACCACCGATCCCCAGCAGGCCGACTTTGCCCTGATAGCAGACATTGCTAGCGCTCCGGACCTCACGGCTTTTCGCTGGGGCAGCGCCGAATATCCAGAAGACTCAACCACTGTGTTGATTCAGCTCCCTCGCCTGGATGGCGGGGTACCCGTCACTCTGCAAGGTCCGGGCATTCAGTCAACCCTGCAGGTCGAGCTACCGCTGCCAGAGTATTTTTGGTCCCAGTGGCAGGAGATGACCGCCGCCTATCCCCTTGGGGTCGACGCCTGGTTCTTTGCCGATAACCAGGGCATCGGCCTGCCCCGCACCACTCAGCTCTCGGCTTACCGTTAGTTCGTGTAGTCCCATCACCTTCACTGCCCCATGCCCTACGTTGCCGTCAAAGGCGGAGAACAGGCCATTCAAAATGCCGAAGCCTTGCTCAAGGCTAAGCGGCGGGGGGATGCCGCCACCCCGGAACTGTCCCTGGCCCAAATCAAGCAGCAGCTACTGCTAGCCGTGAACCGGGTCATGGCCGAGGGCAGCCTCTACGACCCTGACCTGGCGGCCCTCGCCATCAAGCAGTCCTGGGGCGACCTGGTGGAAGCCGCTTTTCTGCTTCGCGCCTACCGCACCACCCTGCCCCGGCTTTACCACAGCGAGCCCATCGACACCGGCTCCATGCACCTCCAGCGGCGCATCTCCGCCATTTTCAAAGACACCCCCGGCGGCCAGAAACTCGGCCCCACCTTCGACTATGTCCACCGGCTGCTCGACTTCAAACTCGCCGCCGAAAATAACGAATTCCCCGCCCCCACTGCTGAAAAAGCCGCCTCCAACGAAC
>PYEQ01000253.1 GCA_003017785.1 filamentous cyanobacterium CCP5
GTCTTAGCGGCGATCGCGGCACTGATGGTTGGCTGCGGCGGCGGTCCCACCCCATCTCCCCCGACCTACACCCCAGACATTCTGGAACAGGTGCAGATTTATGCCCCGAGGGTAATAGATTTGCGGCAGCGGTTTCCCGAGCTAGAAGACTACATTCAGCAGAAAGACTGGGTCAATATCCAGAGCTTTATCCACGGCCCCATGGGGGATTTGCGCAGCCGGGTGAAGCGGCTGAGTGCCACCCTGCTGCCCAGGGATGAAGAAAAAGCAGAGGCGATCGCCAGTGACTTGTTTAGCCACCTCGAGCGATTAGACAATGCCGCCAAGGAAAATAACCAGGTGGTGGCCGGTCAGGAGTACCGGGGGGCGCTAGATGACTTCGATGCCTTTTTGAATCTGGTTCCCACCGCTGACTAATGGCTCAGCCAAAGCAGCGGGTCGTGGTTGTTGGCTGCGGCGTCATCGGGGCCATGGTTGCCTATGAGCTCAGCCAGTTTGATAATCTAGCCGTGATCGTTCTAGATCGGCAGCCACCTGCCCAGGACTCCACTGGAGCGGCCCTGGGGGTGTTGATGGGCGTGATCAGCCACAAGGTCAAAGGGCGTAACTGGCGGCTGCGACAGATCAGTCTCAATCGCTATCCCACCCTGATTTCAGAACTGGAAGCCGCAGGCCAGCGGAGCCTGCCCTACAACCGCCAGGGGATATTAAGTCTGTGTTTTGAGGCGGATCAGCTACCTCGCTGGCGCTCACTGCAGGCGATTCGTCAGCAACAGGGGTATGCCCTCGACATTTGGTCGGTGGAGCAGCTGCGGCATCGCTGTCCTGACCTCAACCTGGAGGGAGTCGTGGCCGCCATTTATTCCCCCCAGGATGGGCAGGTGGATCCTGTCACGCTCACCCAGACCTGCGTGGCTGTGGCGACCCAGCGCGGGGTGCAATTCCGGTTTGATCAGCTGGTCATTGGCCTCAACCCTATTGGTGATCGGGTGGTAGTACAGACCTCAGAGGCTATCTATGAAGCGGATCGCGTCGTGCTGGCAGCAGGTCTGGGGACCAGCGAACTATCTGAGACCCTGAACCAGTCGACTCCCATTGGTCCGGTGCTGGGCCAAGCTCTGCGGCTGCGTCTCGAAGCCCCCATCAATCGACCGGATTTTCAGCCGGTTATCAACGGTCGTGATGTGCATCTGGTGCCCCTGGGCGAAGGAGACTATTGGGTAGGAGCTACCGTCGAGTTTCCCGAGCAAGGCTTACCCAGGCAGAACGACCTTTTGGAACCCAATCCTGCTGCCTTAGAGTCAGTCCTAGGGGGAGCGATCGCCTACTGCCCACCCCTAGCAGAGGCAGAGATTATCGACCGCTGGTTCGGGTGGCGTCCGCGCCCCCAGGGACAGGCGGCTCCGATTTTGCAGCCCTTACCCACCTGCGATCGGGTGATGATCGCTGCTGGCCACTATCGAAACGGTGTGCTGCTGGCCCCCGCGACGGCTTTAAAGGTTGCCGAATGGGTGCGATCGCCACTGACCTAAAGCATCCTGTAAACATTCTTTACAAAGTCCCAGTCTTGCCATTGCTGCAGCTTCACGGGACTGGATTGGGTTTGGGATAGCCGGGATGATCCAGGGTGGGGCAGTCGACTTGCCACCGGCATAAAGCTTTTGCCACAATTAGGTAATATTTGGCATCAGTGTTAATACTGGCCGAATTTGTCTGGCCGAATTTGTCAGGGTACACTAGGACTAAGGATCACTTTTCTAAGCGTGACTTCCTCCTCAAGTCAGAGATGAATCGTCACACTGACTGAGGCGACATCCGTCTTTCTACTTAGATTTAACGTCAGAGGCAGTATAGTTTGACGTCAGTACCTATCTAAGTTTGAGGAGTTCCTGTTAGCGCACCTTTATTTGCGGGGTGATGTATGCCTGTGATTCAAGATTCGCCAAAGCGTGGTTACGTCAATGTCATGGAGCTGCTGGTCGCCGAGGAAGTTGATCGACAGCTGAAACAGCTGTCTCCTAAGGTTTCCAAGTATGTGAAACGCTTTGAGGTAGAAACCTATGCCCTCAACCGACTGCCGCCCCTCTATGCTTCCAGTGAGAAAGGGTGGGATCATCAATATGAGCGGGCAAAGCAGGCTCACAAAACCCAAATCTCTAAGTCTGTGATGCAGGCCATGGCGGCGGTTCAAGTCGATCCGATTCGGAGCTCTCGCCCCCTCAGCCTCGGTGGTGACGAGGCCCAAACGGCTCTGAAGGTTTTGAGGGACATGCTGCAACAGCCAGATTTGAGCTGGGAAGGCATTATTAATCGCCTCAAGCCACTGCTGGGAGTGAGCGTGTCGAACGCGCCAGCTAGCGTTGGTCCTCCCCCTGCCCCTGAATCCGACGAGGCCCACCGTTCCTATTGGCGGCCCGGCACCTATGGGGCTGAGGTTTCATGGAAGGCCCGCCATCAGGGGTCTGGTCCCGAGTTTGACTGGAGCGATAGCCGCTACAGCAAGTGAGCCTTCGCCAGTAGGGTATTGGGTAGACCTAGGGCTTGGATACCTGTTCTCAGTTTGTCGGCTGTGTCCGGATTCGTGGTTTGGAAGATCGCAACAGCCTTTTGCAGGGCGAGAATGCAGTCCTCAAACTGCCCCAGCTTGTACAGCACAAGTCCTAAGTTTTGGTGTGCTTCGCCGTAGGTTGGTCGATACATAATGGCCTGGCGATAGGCTGCCGCTGCTGCCTGCAGGTTTTGCTGGGCGCGGTAGACAACGCCGAGGTTGAAGTAGGCGATCGCGCAGCTCGGATCGATAGCAATGGCCCGCTGGAACTGTTCCTCGGCAGCGGCTAGCCGCTTTGTCAGCCTCAAGAGGCTGCCTAGATTGATATGGCTTCCCAGTTTAACTAAGGCTTCCACCGGCTGGTCCAGGGCTGCTCGGTAGTGCTGCTCAGCCTCAGCTAGCTGCTGGAGCGATCGGTGGGCGAGCCCCAGATGATAGTGCAGCTCATAGCGGGTAGCGGCATCAGCAGGAGGGCATGACTCTAGGCCCCGCTGCAGCAGCGGGAGGCCCTGACGGGAGTCTCCCCGCTGGACGTGCAGCGCCCCGAGTTTGTTGAGAATATAGCTGTCCTGGGGCTGTTGGGCCAGGTGTCGCTCCATGATGGTGCGGGCCCGCTGGTACTTGTCGGCTCTGGCAATGGTCTCTGCCTGGTAGCCCGTATGTTCAATGGTGATGCCGGACAGGGTGCTGATTTGCCAGCCAGGCTCTTGGGCCTGGATTGCGCTCAGGCTGTCATCGATGGTTTCGTGGTAAGGACGCTGAAACCGGATGTCGGGGCGATTTCGAAATAGGCGGGTGAGCAAGGTGTAGGGAGCCTGCTGGGCCCCAATTTCCTGGCGCCGCAGAATGACCCCTAACAGGGTATCCCCGGCCGGATAACCCTGGGCGATCGCCCGAATCTGCGCTGACCCCTGAGCCGTTAGTCGCTCGTCGGCATCTAGCACTATGATCCAATCGCCAGTGGCGGCCTGGAGGCCAACGTTGCGGGCAGCGGCGAAATCTTCCCCCCAGGTAAAGGGGATCACCTGGGCACCCTGCCGCCGGGCCAGATCCACAGTGTCATCGGTCGAGCCGGTATCGACGACAACGATTTCGTCAACCAAGTCGGTCACGGTTTGGAGGCAGGCGGTGATCGCCTGGGCCTCGTTCTTAACAATCATGCAGAGGCTAAGGGTCATGCCGCACTATCCCAAAGGCGACTGACCTAGCTGCTGCTGGGCTCTTTGAATGGCCTGTCGGACCTGATTGAAGCCGGTACCGCCATGGCTGTTGCGGGCGGCGACCACCTGCTCAGGGGTAATCGCCCCATAGATGTCTGCCTCAAAGGCGGGATGAATGGCCTGCCATTCGTCTAGGGTCAGTTCCCGCAGCAGCTTGCCCGCCGCCAGGGAGGTCTTAACGACCTGACCCACCAGATTGTAAGCCTCGCGGAAGGGTACTCCCTTGGCGGCCAGGTAGTCAGCCACATCGGTGGCGTTAGAAAAGTCTTGATTTACCGCCTGGTGCAGACGAGCTGGCTGAAATACGATACCCTCGGTGAGCAAAATGGTCATGGCTTCCAGACAGGATCGGACCGTGATCACGGTGTCAAAGATGGCCTCTTTGTCTTCTTGCAGGTCTTTGTTGTAAGCCAGGGGCAGTCCCTTCATCAGCACCAGCAGGCCTTGCAGGTGGCCAAACACCCGACCGGCTTTCCCTCGCACGAGTTCGGGAACGTCCGGATTTTTCTTTTGGGGCATGATGCTGGAGCCGGTGGAGCAGCTGTCATTCAGGGTGACAAAGCCAAATTCCTCGGAGGCCCACAGGATCACTTCCTCGGAGAGGCGGGACAGGTGCACCATGATCAGGCTGGCGGCACAGGCAAACTCGATCGCAAAGTCGCGATCGCTGACGCCGTCGAGGCTGTTCCCATAGGGTTCAGCAAACCCTAGCAGTTCAGCACTGTAGTGGCGATCGATGGGAAAGGTGGTACCGGCCAGGGCCCCACAGCCCAGGGGTGAAATATTCACCCGACGGTGAACGTCAGCAAGGCGTTGCCAGTCCCGCTGGGCCATGTCGAAGTAGGCCAGCAGGTGATGGGCCAGACTCAGGGGCTGGGCCCGCTGCAGGTGGGTATAGCCCGGAATCAGGGTTTCAACATGGGCTTGGGCCAGGCCCAGAAGCGCCTGTTGAAACTGCCGTAGCTGCTCTTGGATGGCCTCAATTTCGGCCCGCAGGTAGAGGCGAATGTCCGTTCCCACCTGATCGTTGCGGGAGCGGGCGGTGTGCAGCTTCTTACCCACGTCGCCGACGATTTCCGTGAGTCGGCGCTCGACCGCAAAATGTACATCTTCGGCCTCAACTCCGGGGCGGAACCGGCCATCCCGATACTCCTGGCGAATTTGCTGGAGGCCATTGACCAGGGTTTCCCCCTCTTTGGGGCTGATGATGCCAGTCTTGGCCAGCATCTTGGCATGGGCCTGGGAGCCGGTGAGGTCGTACTCGATCAGGGCTATGTCGAAGCCAATGCTGGCATTAAAGGTTGCGATCGCCGGATGCAAAGCCGTTTCAAATCGCTGGCTCCATGTTTGTGGGGTGTCCACCGATGGTTATTCTCCTGGAGATAAAGCCAATCTATGCCCAGCCCAGCCCTGACCGCTGCTGTTTCCAGGGCGACCTCCACCGCTGGACTAGGGCGGGTTAGTAGGCGGTCAGGCCGCGAATCATGTAGCCCAGCACGAGGCCAATAATCAGCGCCCACACCTGCCCCGATTCAATGAATGTATTCCAGGCGTTGCCTAAGTCACCTAAAATATCCTGATCAAACTGCTGAGCTAGAACCGTTGCCTGGGTTGATGATAGCGATCGGGCCGGTAGGTAGGTAGTGGTAGGGGACTGGACAGCCGCCAAGTCGGCGCCAGTCACAGCCCTTAAAACGGAACCATCAGAACTAGACTGCCAGGGGTGAACGTCCATAGGGCAACGGGGGTAATTTCACCCCAAAACTATACAACAGCCTTTGAATCTGTAAAGGGTAGAGGGGCGATTTAGCGCCTAGGACTCAGGCTCTGGTGGCGATCGCTAATTAAATAAATGAAGCTGGAGTTCGGGCTTGACCCGCATCACCACCAGGGTCATATCATCTTCGTTGCGATCGGCACTGCCGATGAAGCGATGCAGTAGATCGAAGATGTAGTTCAAAATTGCTTCGGCAGATCCGCAGTTGCGGCAGGCCCACTGGAGAGCCCGCTCCAAATTATCCTCATCAAAGCGTTCACCCCGTTGGTTAGCGGCCTCGGTGAACCCGTCGGTATAAAACACCACGGTATCGCCCGGCTGGAGCTCAACCTGGGCTTCGTGGTACTGGGTGCCCATGTCTAGGCCCAGCAGCATGCCGACGGTGTCCAGCCGGGTGAGGGTATTGGTAGCCGCCCGCCAGAGAAACGGTGGGTTATGGGCAGCATTGCCGTAAGAGAGGATGCGGGTGCGGGGATCGTATTCCGCATAGAACAGGGTGACAAACCGGTTGGAGTTCTCCAAATCGGTGTGCATCACATAGTTGAGCTGCTGGAGAATGTGGGAAGGGGAATAGCCATTGAGGACTTCCGCCCGCAGCATGCCCCGCAGCATGGTCATGATCAGCCCTGCCGGGACCCCTTTGCCCATGACGTCGCCGATGGCAAAGCTCCAGGCTGAAGCCGCTGACTGCTGGGAGCCAGGATGCCGTAGCTGGTCGAAGGTAGTTGGAATAAAGTCGTAATAGTCTCCCCCAACCCGGTTAGCCGTTTGACAGCGAGCCGCCAGGTCAACCCCTTCGATGGTGGGGCACTTGCGAGGTAGGAGCTGGAGCTGAATTTCGGCGCCGATTTCCAATTCGCGATCGACCCGCTCTTTTTTGCGCAGGGCCACGGTCAGCTCATCGTTCTCGATCGCCACGGAGGTTTGATCGGCCACCAGGCGCACCAGCTTCTGCCGGGTTTCTGTCCAGGCATAGTCAGGATCGCGGCTGAAAACGTACAGCCGTCCCCGCTCAACGTTGCGAACAATAATCGCCGTGCCAAACAGCTGGAACTCTTCTCCCAGATACCGGTTGACCTGGCGATCGAGGGCCAGCATAGCGTTGCGCGCCATCGACATCATGCTGCTTTCAGGCGCCGCCTGAAAACTGGCCGTCACCTGACGAGTGGCCGCCTCCAGGGCCGATCGCACATCCTGACACTGATCTTCGCTCTGGCAGTACAGTCGCTCTAGAC
>PYEQ01000254.1 GCA_003017785.1 filamentous cyanobacterium CCP5
AGCAGGGTCATGGCGGCGATCGCTGTCTCCCCGGCAAACTCCGGCGGCTCGAATCCGAATAGTTCTAAATAGCCGACATTACCCCGCAGCCGCTCGATCCGGTTGAAGTCAAAGTTCCTCAGAGCACTTAGCCACCGCTGCTGCTCGATTTCCTCAGGGGTGGGCTCAGCCGGCTCAAGGTGAGGCAGGGATTGGGGGCTGAAGTGCAGCCGCAGCTGGGGGTCATCGCTGAGGGCCTGCAGCTGGGCCGTCAGGGTGGCCGCCAGCTGGGCCCCGCTGTTGACATCCCCATAGCCACCATCGGCAAGGCGCTGGCGAATATCGGTTTGAATCTTGGCCGCCGCTTCTGGAAACACGTAGAGATCCAGCTTCGCCGCGAGGGCCTCAATCACCTGTTGTCGGGTGATCGGATCTAGGGTGATGTCAGCGGTATCTGGGCTAAAGTCGGTCACGGCGATGGACTACGCCCGAATGGGGTCGTGGACGGTCACCAGTTTAGTCCCGTCTGGGAAGGTGGCTTCTACTTGTACTTCATGCACCATTTCCGCTACTCCGTCCATCACGTCTTCTCGGCTGAGCAGGGTGGTACCGTAGCTCATCAGATCCGCCACGGTGCGGCCATCCCGCGCCCCTTCTAGAATCGCTGCTGAAATATAGGCCACCGCCTCGGGATGGTTGAGCTTTAGCCCGCGCTGCTTGCGCCGTTCGGCCACCAGGGCGGCGGTGAAAATCAGGAGTTTGTCTTTTTCCTGGGGGGATAGCTGCATGGATCAACGCTGTCGGGGATAGCAGATAGCTTTCAGCTTTTAGGTCGGGATGTCAACCGGGTCGGGGAAAAGTGGCTATTTAGAATGGTAATGATGGGGAGATCGCTTCCCCTAACCCGGCAGCGATCGTAGGTTGGCGTCAAGCGCAGCGCGACCCAACGGGCTTAGCTATTCATGATGGCCGGACGTAGCCGGTCTTCCTGCCACTTGCTTGGGTTGTTTTGAATATATCGCTGGACTCGCACCAGCGCATTCTCATCACGCATGATGCGCTCATAATAGTTGCGCTGCCAGACAGGAGTACCTGCGGCATTTCGTCTGATATTGATTTGCTTAGTCGTCGCCAATTTAAATCCAGAAACAAGGGATGACAACAATTTTGGTCTGCGATAAGCAATTCCCCCCTGGAGAGACGTACAGCCCTGGGCGGCTTCGCTAAGCGTGGCATCAGGTGTGGATACAGTTTGACGAATTGAAATAATCCCGTGAATGTGGTTCGGCATCACAACCCATTCATCCAAGCTGATATTTGGCCGAATGTCTGAAGTGCGCATCCATTCAGCAGCTACAATCTCCCCGAATTCGTTTAATTGGACTTCACCATCAATAATGGTGCCAAATAGGCATTGCCGCTGATAGCTGCAGAGGGTGACGAAGTAAAAGGCTTCCGAGGCATAATTGAAGCCTTTCAGTCGAATAGAACGGCGGTGATGCCTTTCGGGATGATATTTCATCGGTAATGACCCTGGTTAGATAAATTCCAGAATTCCCAGCGCGATCAATAGGGGTGCACAACCGTACATCCAGTACAGCATCCGCGCGATCGCCCCAACCGTCCCCCGGTAGGGGCGCACAGCCGTGCGCCCAATGCAGCATCCCCATCCCCGATGCAGAGAATAAATACAACGCAATAATGGCGTTAGGAAAAAATCACCCACGCGCGATCGCCCACCCGTGCCCCCCTGGCAAAATCCATGTATAAGGTTGCTGTCTGCGATCGGATGGATTTGTTTTGGTTGATGATGGGATAGCCAGTTTCTTTGTCTATGGTTGTGAATATTGCACTGGGCGCACGGCTGTGCGCCCGTACGGAGTCGTTTGAAGGGGATGCGGAGATCATCTCGAAAATAGATTATTCGTCCTGCTTGGCGCAGCCACTCCGGTAGGTTGGCGTCAAGCATAGCGCGACCAAGCCTAGTCCAGGCTAGTGAAGGGCTATTGTGGAGTGGTCTAGCGATCTCATCTACATAGCCCTATAAGTTGAGTTTTCTATCGTCAATCCTGCCTATGATGGGGCGGTTTAATTAGAGTACTCACACACAATAGCCCGGATTTTATTGCGTGAATATTGAAGTCCTCGATTCCTCCTTGGCTTTGCTGTTACGAAAGAGTGCTCAAATTTTTACATCCGCGTTAGCCATCAAAACCTTTCCAGGGCGCTGGACACAGCGAAGAGTAGAATTGTCATGAGTAAAGTATTTATTCTGCTTTCAAGTACGATTTGGCAGTTTTTTATTTCCTGGAATTTATTTTTCGGAATACTAATCTATCGAATTATATTTGAGCAGAATACAGTATTAAATGTTGACATAAGATCCACGACACCAGCTCTAGGGACAATTGGCTCGATTTTAGCTTTAACGACTTCTGTTTCTTTTGCATTCATGATTTTTGCGATTACTCGAGTCAGCAACAGAAAGCATGATTTATTCTATAGACTCAAATCCTTTCTGTTCGACTTCGACAACTTTCTTGAAAAAACCTCCAATCAAAAACACGTCTCGAATAAAGCGCAAGAGCTTTCGTGGGAGTTGAAATTCTTGACTATAAGCGATTTTCCTATAATGAATTGGAATGATAAAACGAGAGATCTCCTAAACTTATTAGAAAGTGAAGAAGATCCTTTAGAAGATCCAAATTTCAATAATAAAGTTCTTGGCTATCTAGGATTTATCGAGAATCTCATTTCAGAGATAGGAGTAGCTTGCATTTCCCAGATTGTCGCCCTCAAACACTTTGAGGTCGTTTATAAGGTTCTGGCTTTAATTGGATTACTTCTTCTGGCTCTAGTGTCAAATTATCTTAATTTTGGAGCAATGCCCGCTAAAGTATTAAGTGTTTCTCCGGTGTTTTTTGCTTCTTTTTCGAGTCTAATCTTGCTAGAGCTTGGCTGGCTTCTTCATAGAGAAAAGATGAATATGTTAGATTTTGTGGAATGGAACAGCGATCGCAGCAACAAAATGAACTAATGTGCCTTGTGGTATAGATTGGCACTGATCACTACTGAAGGTTCAGTCATCCCCGAGAGAGTCCTAGCACTTTTGCCAAAACCTTCGCACCAACGCGGAACCCTGATTCAACAAGCTTTGCAAGTTCAATTTCAGCAGATGCAATATAACCCTCTCGCTCCGCCAGCACAATGATACTCAACGTGCCGCGAATTGGCACCTGTAGACTCTTAGCTGCTCTACGGGCAGCACGGTCATCTAGAATCGCTTCGTAGGCAGGATATCGGATTGCCCAAGACAGCACATGGCTTTCTCCAGACCCTAAATCCCAGGCGGCTACCAGCGGATCAATGTCAGACTTGGATTCTATAAACGCTTGCCCCTCAGAGCGTATCCATGACAGCGCTGCATCATCATAGTTGCCTTGTTGAACTTCCTCAACAACCCCCTGAGGAATCACCATTTCATCGCAAAGCTGAGATAGCAGGCCAATTTGCCCAATCTTCGCCAGCGTAATAATAGGCGAGGCATTGACGACCCAACGCCTAGTCACGATTCAGTTCTTCCTCAAGTTCTTCAGGCGTTGTTTGAAATGGAGACACTTCAAAACGGTTCAGCGCTGTCAAAAAGTCCTGCCGACTAACACCCGCAATCTCTGCCGCCTTCGACTGAGAAATCATACCCACCTCGTACCATTTCACAACAGCGGCGATTAGCAGTTCTTGTCCAAACTCATCCGGGGTACTTCGGAGAGCGGAGAAAGCGCCTTCTGGCAAGTTAAGTTGAATTTGGATCATGACTAAGGCGGAACTCCGCTGCTAAAAGTTTAAGAAGTACGATTCAACGAAAGTATTACCCTTCCCTCCCTATCATCATCTGATAGTCGCTCTAGCTCATTGGCAAGCGAATTCTGAAAATCTTCATCACAGTGAGTGTGTAGATGAATGGTCGCAGCGATAAGCTCTGCTAAAATGTCGGCCTTTTGGCTGTCTTGCAAGTCAGGCAACTGTAGCTGATGAATCAGTTCCAAAACGCGATCGCACCCATCCCCCAATTCTCGAACTAGCACTCGTAACGTCTCATCTTGAATAGTGAGTGATTTTGACCCTAGCTGCATCACTATCTCCCTAGTCACTTTCTCGCTTGTCGGATACCCTTCTCAAACGCTTGAAGCTCTTTTTCCCAGTGGCGAATCAGTCCTAAATCTGGATGTTCTCCCTGTTTTTCTAGTCTTATCTGTCTGACACCTCTATCTCGGTGCTGATGGCAACGCTGGGTCATCAATTCATCGCCAGCCGTCAAGAATAGGTTCCGGTGGGTTGCATGATGTCAAAAACCACCTTCACAGGTGCTATCCAAATCACGAATCTGTGGCGGTCAACTTATCCCTGAAAGGGGGCTGAGCCCGGTTCCCCGCTGTTGCTCGGCGGAGTCTCACAGGTCCCGTTGCTCGGCTGAGTCGTTACCTGCACCGTTTCGAACCCGGCGGTAGCCAGGAGCTGGCTGACGGTGGTTTCTGCCCGCTGCTGGGCTTCCTGCAGGAGCCCTTCCTGGCAGGCGGCCTGTTCGATTTTAACCAGGGCTTCCTGCTGGGCCAGCCGCTGCAGCTCAGGGGCGGTGTCGGGGCCCAGCCCGAGAAAACCGCGATCGTAGTCGTAGACATCGGACCGGTTCAAATCCAGCTTGCTGTCAAGAATTTGCGGCGGCGGCAGGGTAATGGCAACGCTGCTGTCGTCTTCTAATAGGCGAATATTGCTGGCGCTGACCTGGCTCAGATCAACTCCGGCCCGCACCTCTCCGTAGGCAATGTAGAGCAGATTTGTCGAACCCACCACGTAGCCTGCAATGGTGCGATCGCTGCGGGTCGGCACCACCGCCTCCATAGCAAAAATCGCCGTAGTTAGCTCACTGGCTCCCCGCAGCTGCTGCACGATCACCGACTTCACATCCACCTGGGGTTCCGGCTGGGGGGGCAGCACCATCAGCCGCAACCCTTCTAAAAAGCGATCGCCTCCCCGCCAGACGCCCACTCCCACCAGCAGGCCAGCCACCAGAGCCCCGCTCACCAGAGTGCGGGTGACGGTTTTGACAAAGCCCAAAGGATTAATCGGCGGCGGGGCTGAAGGATCAACCCCGGGTTGATAGCGGGACCGGTCGTCTTCAGGGCCATCCTGACGGGGGGGCTTATGCTTAGGCGGTGCGGTGCGCATGGGTGAATCGGCTCGTGGGCATCTAGGAGAATGGTACAAACTTTCTCCAGCCCCATGGTAGTTCATCAGGCCTGGATACTAGGCACCGTATTTTTGCAGCCGCCTGGCGTTGGCTAGGGCCAGGCCCATCAGGTGGGTACCGGGCCGTAGGCCCAGCATGCCCCCGGCGCAGGCATATTCATCGAAGCGATCCACACTGTCGATGCGGGCATAGCGACTGCTGAGCATGACCGGTACCGGGTGCCAGCTGTGCCCTCCCATGATTGCCGGCGTCGAGTAATCCGCCGTCACCACCAGCACATCCGGGGACAGGTTGAGCGCCTGGGGAATCAGGGTATCGATGTGCTCTAACATGGCCACCTTTTGGTCAAAGTCGGCGTCTTCCCCCAGGCTGTCGGTTTTCTTAATGTGCAGAAAGTAAAAATCGTAGTCGTCGCCGTAGATCGACTGTAGGGTCTCAAACCGAGCTTCGACGCCGCCAGGATGGGGCACTACGTCCATGCCAATCAGACGGCTCACCCCCCGATACATGGGATAGTCTGCGATGCATACCCCCCGCAGGCCAAACCGCTGACGCAGAGAAGGGATTGGTTCGTAGCGTTCAAATCCTCGCAGCAGTACCCCATTAGCTTTGGCTTCTGCTGCTAGCACCTGGTTGACTTGATCTAGGAACGATCGCACCAGACGGACGGTTTTCTTCGCAGATTCATGCCTGGCCTTGGGGGGATTGGGAGGAATGCCCGTCCGCTGAGGATCGGTATCTGGCAGGTCGTCCCCGAGTCCTTCGCCTCGCGGCACCAGCACCGCCCGGTGTTCGCTGACGGTTTCAAAGAAAAACTGGCCTTCGAAGTCGAGGCTAACCTTGGCGCAAATTTTTTCGCACAGGCGCTGGTTGAGGTCGGTGGCAATGCGCCCGGCCCGGCGATCGCTGACGCGCCCCTCCGAGTCGAGGGTGGCAAAGTTCGCCCGCGCTGCCACGTCCCCAGCCTGAAGGTCAAAGTCAATGCCCAAGGCTGATAGCACCCCGCGCCCGACCCGAAACCGGACCGGGTCGTAGCCAAACAGGCTCAGGTGCCCCGGGCCGCTGCCGGGAGTAATGCCGGGGCCAACGATTTCTAGCTGACCACAGGTGGAGGCCCGGGCGAGGGCATCGAGGTGAGGGGTATGGGCCACCTGCAGCTCAGTGCCGCCTCGGCCGGGGGCAATGAGTCCTCCTACACCGTCGAGGACTAAATAGACGATTCGCCCTCCCCGCTCCCAGGCCAGATCTTCCCAGAGTGAAGTGATATCTGCCATGGGCACCGGATTTACTCCTAGAAGGGCTTAATTCAATTATGGAAAAACCTAAGCATTCCTACCTCCCTCAAAAGAAAGAAGGCTTAGGCCGGGGGGCGGGGCTGACGGGGTTCCGGGAATCCATTGGGAATGGTGAACCGATCCAGGGTGCGGCAGTAGTCGTAGCCAGCCATGCGGCCAACGGCGTTGAGCTGGTCGGTGTCGATGCGGTAGCGATCGTCCACCAAATCGTCGCGAATATACAGATGAATCAC
>PYEQ01000255.1 GCA_003017785.1 filamentous cyanobacterium CCP5
ACCTTTGGCATTTGTATGGGGCACCAAATTCTGGGCCTGTCCTTAGGGGCTTCCACCTTTAAACTCAAATTTGGACATCGAGGTCTTAACCAGCCCTGCGGACTCCAGCAACAAAAAGTTGAGATCACCAGCCAAAACCATGGATTTGCTCTAGATGCCGACTCGATGCCGGCCGACGTTGAGGTCACTCACCTTAACCTCAACGATCGCACCGTTGCTGGCCTGAAGCACAAGCAACTGCCCATTTTCTCGGTTCAATACCATCCTGAAGCGAGTCCCGGCCCCCATGACGCTGACTATCTATTCCGTAGATTCATTGACGCAATGCGCGAGTCCAAGGCCATGCCCTCACCCACATAGCCTTTAAGGCCTACGGCTGAGCTTCGTGAATCTCAGTCAAAAAATGTTTGTACAGAAAGACGCTAAACACGTCCAGAGATGTTACAACAAGGGCACAGTTTGTTGCGGGTACCATTGGCCTGCCTTATACTGGCCGTCGAAATTTGGAGCATCTAGTGAGGAGGTTCCCATAGCTGAAGCACTGACCCTGACCGTAAGTTTGAGAGGCACCCGTGACGTCAGGGGAACTTACCAATTGTTTCGCCTCACAGGTCTTCTCGATGCATTTTCTGAGACGACCTTTCGCAAGGTGATGTCTAAATACATTGAGGAAGGCCCCAGTCATATCATTTTGGATCTGTCTGCTATCGATTTTGTTGATAGCTCTGGCCTAGGTGCCTTAGTTCAGCTGGTTAAAAAAGCTAAGAATTCGGAGGGTAGCGTCCAGGTGGTCACCAACGCCCGGGTGACCCAAACTGTTAAGCTGGTGCGTCTAGAGCAGTTTCTGTCCTTACAGTCCTCGGTTGATCAGGCCATACAAAATCTCAAGTCGGGATAATGGCAGACTCTATTAGGCAGCCAAGACCAGATCTTCGTCTTGCCATAGAGTTGATTGCAGGTCGTGCTGCTGACAGTGGTTCCCTATCTGAGGCGAGTAGGCAGTTTCAAACCCTATCGCCAACTGCTTTAGCATACTTGGGAGATGCTGTGTTTGAGCTGTTCGTGCGGACAGCTCTACTGTTGCCCCCCAAGCGTCTTCAGACCTATCACCAACAGGTGGTTGAACAGGTTAGGGCTGAGCGTCAGGTACAGCATCTCGATGTGCTCATTCCCCGTCTAACTCCCTCTGAGCTCAATGTCTTTAAGCGAGGACGGAATGCTTCCCCGCGGGGACCACGGCGACTCACCCCGTCCATCTATCAGCGAGCAACGGGCTTTGAGACCTTGATTGGTCACCTTTACTTGAACGATTTGCCCCGGTTGGTGGAGCTGTTAGAATACGTTGACTTGACTGTTTCTTAGAGCCAACCGTGCAGGTTTGGCCTTCTGCCTCTAGCCTGGATCTAGAGCTATCTAGCATCGTATGACTTCCCCCCATCAGCCCCCCCGGCCTAAGCCCGGACGTAAACCCCATGGCCGTAGGGATCGACCGCAGAAATCGGCCTCTTATCGCGCTGGGGGAACTCGTCCGGCGCGGCGTAGAGCCGACTCGACTTCCGCTAAACCAAAGCTGAAGCTTGATGCTGAGGCCGCCGCTAAGCCCTCTTCTGCTGAGGCCCCTCCTAAGGAGCCAACAGAAGAGGCTGCGGCCGACCTGATCTATGGCCGGCACGCTGTAGAGGCGGCTGTTACTGGAAATCGGCCGCTGAATCGCATTTGGATCAACAGTAAACTGCGCTACGACTCTAGGTTTCTATCCCTGATGGATACTGCCAAGGCTGGCGGAGCGATTATTGATGAAGTTGATAACTATCGGCTCAATCAAATTACTAAAGGGGCTAGCCATCAAGGCATTGCGGCCCAGACTGCGCCCTATGACTATTTAGATCTCTTAGATCTGATCGAGGCTGCCAAGGCAAAAGCTCGACTGCCGGTGATCGTGGCAGCGGACGGGATCACCGATCCCCATAATCTTGGGGCGATTATTCGCAGTGCAGAAGCTATTGGAGCCCAGGGCATCGTTATTCCACAGCGGAGGGCTGCGGGGGTCACCTCTACGGTCGCCAAGGTGTCTGCAGGAGCCCTAGAGTCAATTCCAGTGGCTAGAGTTGTCAACCTTAAGCGGGCATTAGACAGTCTCAAAGAACAAGGCTTTTGGATCTATGGTTTAGCCTCGAATGCTAGCAAACCATTACATGGTGCTGTGTTCGATCAACCTACGGTGATTGTCGTCGGCGCGGAGGGCGATGGCCTTAGTCTAACGGTACAGCAGAGCTGCGATGTGCTGGTGTCGATCCCACTGCGAGGGATTACGCCTAGCCTCAATGCCTCAGTAGCTACCGGCATGGCCCTGTATGAAATTTATCGCCAAAAATGGGTGCGTCAGCAGGAAATTTCCTCTTTGCAAAACAAAGGCTAGCACAGTATAAAGAAACAAAGGTTGTTGAGATACGAAGCGGCAAAATTCGCGCTGCGTCAAATTAGAAGTTTACTTAGAGAATTATGAGCAATCCAGTTGTTCGTTTTTTCAAAGATCTTTTTGTATCCAAACAGGACTGGTGGGTCGAGATCAAAACCAGTGTCCCCCAGTGTACCTATTACTTTGGTCCTTTCAACTCTGAAGTTGAAGCTGCTGGGGCAAAATTCGGCTATATCGAAGATTTGCAGCAGGAAGGAGCCCAAAACATCAGTTCCACAGTTATGCAGTGCAGCGCGCCACCGCAGTTGACCATTGCCGATGATGCTGATGAGTTTAGGGGAGGTATCCCCTCCGCTGCTTTTAGTAGTTAATACCCTATCTCTCCTGTTTTAGCGAGTTCCATAGTTCCACTCACCTCCTCCTTGAGCTTTGCAGATCATGAGGAGGATTTTGTTTTAGCCAGCTTTGAATGTCCGCGAGCACTTGATCGGGAATTTCCCAAGGGAACAGATGGGCGACCTGAGGATATCGCCTGAGATCGCATCGGGGCAAGGTTTCGGCGGTTTCAACACTGGCCTCTGAGGTGATATGTCGATCGCTATCACCGCACAGCATTAAGCAGGGCATGGTTAGGGCGCGAACCTGGGGTAGGCGGTTATATCCTGCCCTCAAGGCACCGTAAAGCGCCTGGGTGGCCTGGCGAGAAGTCTGTAGGTATGCCGGGAGAGCAGCCGTGGCTAGCTGCCGATAGGCGTAGGGGGTATGCTGCTGAATCAGGTATCGGTAGAGCGATCGCTGCCCAAAGGTTTTGATTACCCAGGGGTGGCCTGGAACAGCTCGATTCAACAGGGAGGCAATCCCTGTATTCAGATTGTCAAGCCAGGTTACAGGCGGATGATTGCCCCGTGGATGGGCCGCGGTCGCTACCAATATCAGCCCGCGAACTCGCTCCGGATATTGAAGCGCCATTTCCATCGCCAAAATGCCCCCGAGGGACCACCCCAGCACCCAGCATTGATCAACACCGTGGGTGTCTAACAACTCAACCAAATCTTCGAGGTGAGCGGCCATTTCGAAGGGCTGACGGGTTTGACTACGGCCATAGCCCCGTAAATCGGGAGCTATAGTCTTTAGCTGATTCGACAATGCATCTGTAAAGACAGCCATGCTCTGCCCCGAACCAGGATGGCCATGGAGGCAGAGCATGGGAAAACCCGATCCTTGCACCCGGGTGTGCAGCCGCATAGATTAGGATTCGGCGGGCTTGAACTGGAGGGCCGCTGAATTCATGCAGTAGCGCTTGCCCGTGGGCTTAGGACCATCGTTAAACACGTGGCCTAGGTGGGCATCACAGGAGGCGCATACTACCTCATTGCGAACCATAAAGTGGCTGAAGTCGCGCTTAATTTCCACGTTGTCTTCTTCACTGGGAGCCCAGAAGCTAGGCCAGCCGGTGCCGGAGTCAAACTTGGTTTCTGCATCGAATAGCTCGGCTCCGCAGCATACGCAGTAGTAGGTGCCGGGCCGCTTATTGTCGTGATACTCACCGGTAAAGGCCCGCTCGGTACCTTTCTCTCGGGTGACGTGATACTGCTCGGGAGTCAGCTGTTCCCGCCAGTCTGTCTCGCTCTTTTTGACTTTCTGTACCATGAATAATCTGCCTTGGAAAAAAGTTTCATCCTCTGACGCAAATCATCTGAGGCTAAGCTTAGCCTGATCGCTT
Organism: filamentous cyanobacterium CCP5; assembly: GCA_003017785.1. Classification (GTDB taxonomy): domain Bacteria; phylum Cyanobacteriota; class Cyanobacteriia; order Phormidesmidales; family Phormidesmidaceae; genus CCP5. The sequence continues at coordinate 4,143 of PYEQ01000255.1, forward strand.
TATAGCGGCTGCGCCAGGTAAATCAAGTAAATTCAGTCCGATCCTAGCGTGGTCCGGAGGGAGAGAACCCTACATCTGATTCCAGAAAACCCGAATTTTGCCGGGAAGATGGGTGGCTACCGCCTGCACATTTGCCTCTGAAAGTTCAGGCTTGGTCGCCGCGAATACAGCCTTAACAACCTCTGGGGCGGTTGTCGTTTTGGGAATGCCCCCCTCGAGCCTGACTCGTTTGATAAACAGCTGGTCGTCGATGCCGCCGGGCGCTTCATGGCTAAAAGCGGATCGGATTCGACTAAGCCAGCCGACAATCGGATTCGAATCATTCCAAAGCTGCGAGATCGGGCCCGTTAAGGTCTTGTTTTTTCCACGATGGGCGGACGCATTCAAATCGGCGGCGATCGCTTCAATTAAGGGCGCATCCATCATGTCTCGCATCACTCGAAACACAATTTCTGACATCTCTTTGGCTTCGTAAAGGCTGGTGAGATTCCCTCTCACGGCAACCTTTTGTAAAAAGGTATACTCAGCCTGAGCTGGCGCAGTGGTCATAAAAATCCTGTTATTAAGGTATTAGTGTCAGGCGACAAAATCCGAGGTGACTTCCTGATCTAGCCATTCTTAGGATTTTCTCGTTTTCTTAAAGAATATTAACAGAGTGTAGTAAACCTCGCTAGCGCGATCGCGCTAGCGAGATGGGTGCTCGCATTAGATCAAGCCAATGCAGTTCTTAGCTGTCGGACTTGATGCCCCGCTCAACCTCTTTGGTAGCCTGTTCGAAAGCCTTGGATAGTTCGCCCCAGGCCTGCTCGAACCCTTTTTGCATGTCGCCCCAAGCAGCTTCACTAGCCTGCTGAAGCTCTTCTAGTTTAGATTGAGCCGCATCTCGTTTGGCATAGAGTTCTTCCATGCGATCGTGATACTGAATCGAAGCGTCTGCCTGCATCTGGTTGACTTTGGCTTTGTACTCATCAATCTGAGCGTTAATCTTGTCAATCTCAGATTTTACTTTTTGCTGATATTCTTTGCGGCTATCGGTTTGGATTGCCATGGCAATGATCCTCAAATTCTACTGCTATTGCCGAACCAACCCACTGAAATTTTCGCCGTTTAGGTGGATTCGGATAATTACTCCTTTACATAAGTAATCCTCACTTCTATTTTGAAGAATTATCCTTTGATTCACAGCCATCCCAGGGCAGAAACTTGAGTGGTTGAAGCACTTCCAAAGGTAGATTTATTGGCAGCAGGTAGTTATTGTGCCTCAGGAATGAGGCTCCCCAAACAGGACCACCGAGCAGTTTACCTGCTGGATCACCTGCTCGGTGACGCTGCTCACAGCCAGGCCTCCAGCGGTGCGACGGCGCATAGACCTGAGCACAAGCATGTCGTACTGCTGAGAGGTTTCTAGAATGATTCGGGCCGGATGAGGGCTGGGGATGATGATAATTGATCTAATCTGGGTGGGGCTCTCTACCTCCTCCAGCAGGCTGGTGAGTTGAGCTTCAAAGCTAGCTATCTGGCTGGGGGGGGTTCTGCGATCGCATACGTGTAGCAATGAGACTTCAGCCCTATGGGTACTGGCAAACATTTGGGCAAAGCGCACCGTCCGCATTGCCGCCGCCGTCAAATTTTTGACGGGAACTAAAATTTTGCGGACGTCAATCGGCTCGACCAGCAGCCGCGTAACCGCTACAGGACAGTGGGCAGCCCAGAATACGCTGTCGATCAATGTGCCAAACAGCCTGGCCCGCAGCCCCTGCTCGGGACTCCAGCCCATGACAATCAAATTAGCGTTTTGCTCCCGCGCGGCCCGACTAATTCCCTCGGCGATGTCGTCATCTACCCGCAATAGGGTTCGCGCCGGAGTGTTGAATTCCTGGCTCAGGGATTCAGCATGCAGCAGCATTTGCCGGCCCTTTTTTAAGGCTAGGGTCAGCTGGGAGTCATCCATGTGGACATGGGCTTGGGCAATATTCAAAGGGACAATCTGCCCCTTTTCCTGACGGGCAATCAGCGCGGCCATCTCAATCAGATAGCGCTGGGTCACTGGATTGTAGATGGGGACCAGCACAGTAAAGGGGGAGGCTACTGGCCATGCGGCCGGATCTGATTCTGGCCAGAGATCCCAAGCATCTGGTTTGGAGACAGCCCGGGGTTGGATTTGTCGAGCATAATGGCTCGTCAGTAAAGGGCCTAGCAGTGAGGTCACCAGCATCAGCACAATTACCGCATTGAAAACCCGAGAGCTGATGATGTCTGCTTGGAGACCGACTACGGCTGCGGCCAGGGTCGCCGCCACCTGCGGCAGGGACAATGACCACATGGTCATCACTTGAGGCCATCGAAAACCATAGATGGGCTTCATAAGGGCAGCGGCCAGCCATTTACTCAGGAGTAGGCCGCCGACGATCGCTACCGTTAATCCTAGATTTTTGGTCAGGGCTTCTAAAAATACGGGGATGTCAAGCAGCAGCCCCATGCAGACAAAGAAAAATGGAATGAATAAGACGCTGCCCACAAATTCCACTTTTTCTTTGACCGGACCATCTCCAACCACGTCGTTGACGGCGAGACCCGCTAAAAATGCGCCGACGATGGGGT
>PYEQ01000256.1 GCA_003017785.1 filamentous cyanobacterium CCP5
AAAGAAATTGGCGATCGCCCCCCCAAACAGGTCTTGAATGCTGCTGGCCACAATCTTCAGCGCCAGGGGGTTGCCGCCGTAGCGATCGCACAGCTCCTGCCTTTCGGCCTCGGTGCCCACCAGCCCCTTGGCCGTCAGAATGGCCAGGCCCACGTCCTGAGCCCCGGTGAGCTGGAGCGATCGCACCGCCTCCCCCTCCAGGGCACACTGGAAACGACCTAGACGAGATTGCTCCTATCGTGACCTGGCCGCTGATTTCCGTCATCATCCCCACCTACCAGCGGGAAGCAGTACTCTGCGGCACCCTCCGTAGCCTGCTGGAGCAGGACTATCCTGAGTTTGAGGCGATCGTGGTGGATCAGACCCGCGATCATTTACCGGAGACACGCCAGTACCTTGACGATCTGGTGCGATCGGGCAAAATTCAACTCTATCCCCTCGACTGGGCCAACCTGCCCGGTGCCCGCAATTTCGGTATTGAGCACTCTAAGGGCGACATCGTACTCTTCATCGACGATGATGTGGAGTTGCCGCCCGGTTTTCTCCAGGCCCATGCCCACAACTACGATCGCCCCGAAGTGGGGGCCGTGGCGGGGCGGGTGTTCGATCGCATGAAGCTGGCCGAGGCCAAAGACTTAGTCATCGAAGACCTGCCCCCAGAGGCAATGGACCCCGGCATCGCCTGGTACCACATCGATCTGGTACATACCGTTAAACCCCAGCAGGTACTCACAGCGCGGGGCTGCAATATGTCTTTTCGGCGGCAGGTGTTCACCCAGTACGGGCTGCGGTTCGATGAGCGCTTTCACGGCAGCGCCGTGCGGGAAGAATCGGACTTTTGTCTGCACCTGCGCCAGACCCCGTATCTGATCTGGTACGACCCAGCGGCCCATCTGGTGCACCTCGGCGAAGAATCTGGCGGCTGCCACGACATCACCACCCGTTCCCTCAGCTACCAGATGAATTTCTACCACAACCATTTTTTACTGGGCCTGAAGAATTTGACTCCCTGGCAGTGTCTACGGTTGTTTAGCCGTCTGTTCGACTGCCATGTGCTGGGCAACCCTCCCTGTTATAAAGAGCGGACCATCAAGAAGATTCTTACCCGCGGCTTGTTCTACGGGCTGGGGTTGCTCTACGCCTGCTATACCCTGGCAGCCACCCTGGGCAGACGCGGACGCATTTATCCCACATCCCAGCCCTCTGGTTGAAGTTGGCTAATGTCGACGATCGCGATCGCCCCCGGGCGGACCCGCTAAACTTGTTGGGGATAATTCCTCTGCTGACGTTAGGGAACCTATGGGTTGGAAGCGGTTTGCGGTTTGGCTATCTCTGGGGCTGGTGCTGAGCCTGGTGATTGGCTGTGGGCAGTCGTTGGCACCGAGGGCGATTGCCCCCAGCGATTTTCTGGCTAAGGTTGGGCCTGTCGTACAGGACATCGCTGCTGCTCCCGCGCCGCTACCGAAGGAAACAGCGACTCTAGTTGCCAACGTTGGCCCCAACGGACTGGCCGATCCGCCTCGGGGAGACCTGCGGCTGGTGGTGATCAGCGACCTGAATAGCGCCTATGGATCTACCGACTACGACCCCGAAGTGGACCAAGCTATGCAGCTGATGCCCTTTTGGCGGCCCGATCTGGTGGTCTGCGGCGGCGACATGGTGGCGGGGCAAAAGACCTCTCTCTCGACGGCTCAAATTCAAGCCATGTGGGCGGCGTTCGATCGCCATGTAGCCGCCCCCCTGCGGGATGCGGGCATTCCCTTTGGCTTCACCGTGGGCAACCACGACGCCTCCAGCTCTCGGGGGGCCAACAACCAGTTCACCTTCCAGCGGGAGCGGGAACTGGCGGCGGCCTACTGGAACGCGCCTGAACACAGTCCGGGGTTGGCGTTCATCGATCGCCGCCAGTTCCCATTCTTCTATACGTTTAAGCAGGACGATATTTTCTTTATGGCCTGGGATGGGTCATCCAGCCGCATCCCGGCGGATAAGCTGGGCTGGGTGGAGCAGGCTTTAGCCAGTGAGGTGGCCCAGCAGGCCAAGGCGAGAATTTTGCTGGGGCATCTGCCCCTGTATGGGGTGGCGATCGGTCGGGATACCCCTGGCAACGTCATGGACGATGGGGACGGACTGCGGGCTCTGCTGGAGCGCTACGACGTGCATACCTACATCAGCGGTCATCACCATGCCTACTATCCGGGCCACCGGGGAGATCTGCAGCTGCTCCATACGGGGGCGTTGGGGGGCGGACCGAGGCAGCTGATCGCGGGGAATTTGCCTCCTCGCAAGACCCTGACGGTGGTGGATATTGATTACGACTCGCCAGAGCTGACCCGCTACACCACCTACGATATGCAGACGATGGCGGTGGTGGATACGAATGGATTGCCGCGATCGCTGGTGGGTCACAAGGGGCTGGTGCTGCGGCGAGACATCACGCTGGAGGCGCTCACCCCGGCGGAAAAGGCCCAGTGTGAACAGCAAACTGGCAAGGCCCTGTGTCGTCCTTAAGCAGCAGTAGCCCTACTTATTAAAAACCGGCGCGGTTGAGTTCGTCCATCAGGGCAGGCAGGTTCTTGTGCTCTGTTCGCAGGGTTTGCCAATACTGTTGAAATTCGTCCTCCTGCTTGAGTTGTTTGCAGAGGGACTGAATCGTTTTCAGGTGTCGAGCTGCTTTTTGATAGTTGTCCCGTCCCCGCTGGGCGATCGCTGCTTCGATCAGCCCCCGATACAGAGCAATCGCCGCTTCCGGCCCATCGGTTTTAATTTGGTCCGCCAGTCGCTCTTGAAACGATTCTCGGATGTAAGAAGGAAGCTTTTTCAGATAGCGCTGGGCCGATTTCCAATCTTGCTCCCAAAGGGCGATTTCCATCAGACTGCGGTAGCTCTCTTGTTCTGTCAGTGCTTTGTGTAAATGCTGACGCAGGGATTTCCACTTGCCCAGGGGCTCGGCCTCAGCCTGTAGGGCTTGATATCGCGACACGCTAAAGCGGGTTTTGAGCAGTTCTAGCTGGGCCTCTATGAACTGTTCTTTTGTTCCGTGGTTTTGGTAGAAATCGGCCAGCCAGTCTTGATAGCCATAGCGTTCTTCCTGGGCGCAGGCTTGCACAAACTGCAGGGCCAGATCTGGCACTCCGGCTTCTAGCAGCCCATTCGCAAACTGGGTGACTAACCCCGGCCAGGTCTTGAAATTCGCCTCAGCAATGGCGATCGCGGCTTCAAAGTTGCGCTTTTCGAGATGAAAGAAAGCCTGCTGCTCAGGAGTTCCCAGTTCCAGAATAATCTCGTCTTTGCTTTGGGCTGTTTCTCGATGGCTGGCTCCGGCGGTCAACAGATTGACCAGCTGCTCTTTGCCCCAGCTGCTAAAGCGCTGCCGTCCAGCGGTTTCGATTTCTGCTCGAATCTGGGGTTCTAGCCAATCCCAGTCGGCCTCGGTGGTCAGCTCGGCGATCGCCTCGCTAGCGGGGTAGGCGTAGTCCATACCCCCCAACTCAATATCTTTGAGGACGGCGTTCAGCAGGGTTTCTAGCCAGCGGCGGCGCTGAGCGGCATCGAGGTTTTCCGCGTTTTCTAGGCAGTGGCTGAGCCCCTCGGCGATGTCTTGGATGACGCAGCCCACTTCGCCGTCGTAGTCAACGTCTAGAACGCTGTAGTCGTAGTGGGTGTTGGCAGCTTCCAGCAGCAGCTGGTAGACCGCTCCGGCATGGAGCCAGTCCTGGCTGTCCCGCAGGCGATCGCCGTTGTTAGCCAACGCTTCTAGCCCTGCCGCCATGGATCGCATCTCATTGCCTTTGAAAACTCGCTCTACCTGACGCTGGTATTTGGCTAAATCGGGGAGCTGTCCGGCGGCTGGAGGCTGGGGAGCATCGACGACTGAGATTAGATCGGGATGGCGCTGCACCATTTCCTCGATGATTTGCAGCAGATCGTCGCGGCTACGCTTGGCCAGTAGTTTGTTGAGGGGCTGGATGACCTGGAAGCGATCGGGCTCGTCGAGATAGGTGAGCAGTAGGGCGACCTGATGCTTGCAAATGCCGCCCCAGTCGTAGGGGCAGGTACAGCTCGAAGATTCGACGCCCTGGCTGCTGAGGGTGGCCCTGGGATAGTAGACTGTGCTCCCGTAGCAGTCGGCCCAGAGGGTGCTGCCCTGGCGGACGGGGTTGGTGATGGCTCCGTTGCGGTAGTACCGCTGCCCCTTGTCAAAACTCTGTTCGGTGGCAAGGGCGGAAATTTGCTTGGCTTTGAGTTTGGGAGTGGCCATAGTAAGAGGCTCCATCAACTCAGTAGTCTGGCTATATCCTGTACCCTGACTACTCACTAACAGACTAGCGGCTTTCTCTATGGGCAAGAAACCAAAGCGACTGGGTCATTTGCCCCCGCTGCATAAGTTTTTTCTGAATCCTCACTCGGATGCTCGGTTTACCCGCTGCCCGAAGTGCGATCGCCCAACAAAGCTGCGAAAGAGGCCGCTGATGATTTTCATTGAGCTGAAGCAGCCGGTGACGCTGAATAAAACCTGCCGCTTTTGCCCTAATTGCGACCTGCTGATTGCCCACAAGGATGAGATAGTCTCGCTACTGGAGCCGTTGTGTTCAAAGTATTTTCCTGATTTGGCGAGCGATGATTTTTTGGTGGTGGGTACGGTGGAGCGCAAGATGTGGAAGGAAGGCGTCTCTTCTACACAGGAAATTTTTGAAGGGCTGCATGACTTCAAGCAGCATTTGGAGTTTGAGCCAGCCCGATATATGTGGGTAAAAGAGGAATAAATTCAAGTCGGCTCGGCATAGACCATGGATAAATTTAAGATTCGGGCCTTGGGATGATTGGCCATAATGGCGGCAGTTAGCTACTGAAAGCCAATGCCGATTGAACTAGGTTTGCTGATTCGGGCCGTCTCTGTTCCCGCGAGTATTTTAGGCAAGCCCGTAGTCGAGCGGTTGAGCCGCGATGAGAAGGTCATCGCACTGCTCAAGCATTTCAAGCTTGACCCTGATCATCCGCCTGAGAAGTTCAGCGATGTCTATGCCTACGCGCTGGTGGAGTATGGGGTCGATAAGCCTGAACCGATCCTGACGCTGTTTCGCAGAGACGACTTTCGGCAAATCTTTCGAAACGCCTTTGATAACAACTCCCCACAGCGCCTATTGCAAGCGGGAGAACATTACGTAGTTAATGTTTTAGAGGCAGGCAAGGTGGGCACCTGGCCTGAGCTGCAGGCCTGGCGCGAGGCCAACATCGATCATAGGCGAGAGTTTCTGTACTTCAGCCAATTGTTTGTCAAGGTGGCCAAGCGCACACGGACGCCACAGGAAGTGCTGCGCGATCACAAGCTTGACGGCATAGAGCGACAGCAGAATGGCCTACATCAAGAGATTACTCTGAGGCGTCAGGATTTGGAGCGGTTGCGGACCCATGAAGCGATGCGAACCGAAATTGCTCGTCTGGCTGCCAGTGAGCGACTAGCTTTGGGAGCGGTAACTTCGGATCAAGAGCAGTGTAGGGCTTTCAGTTTGGCCCAGCAGTTAAAGGGCTGGTTTGAAACCCTAGACTACGCCTTCGAACCCTATGAGGTCTGGGAAGAAGACTACTTTGAGTGCATCATCCAAATTCCTGCTCGGCGCAGATTTGACCGCATATTGGTGCGCGGAATTTCTGGAGCGGCTGGACTGGATGATGTAAAAGGCTTACGCCAGTCGGTCGAAGCACAGAAAACCGACGAGGGCTGGCTGGTTTCAAATCGTCGCAAGCTGCCCATTGCTGAACAGGAGATCGAGAAAGAGCGCGATTTATTCTGCTACACCTTTGACGAACTAATCGACGAGGTTGCAGACTTCAGTAGCTACGTGGATTGGCTAGAGGAAGAAATCAAGGGACGGGGAGTAGACCGCTACTACATCCCCCTGGGGTGTAGGCAAGACGATATTGATCCGCTGACCCAGCGGATTCGGGGAGAAAACCGCTATCCCGAAGACAAGGGTGGCATTGAGCGCTACATCAGGCAGTGGCTCGCCGATGAAACGAAAGAACACGTGTCGGTACTGGGGGAGTTTGGCACCGGTAAGACCTGGTTTGTACTGCACTATGCCTGGATAACTCTGCAGGCATATAAAACTGCTAAGGAGGAAGGCACCGAGCGCCCCCGCCTACCCCTGGTGATTACCCTGCGGGACTATGCCAAAGCCCTCGATCTGGAGAACGTACTAGCGGGTTTCTTTTTTACCAAGCACAACATTCGCCTGACCAGTAAAGTGTTTAATCAGCTCAACCGCATGGGTAAGCTGCTGCTGATTTTTGACGGCTTTGATGAAATGGCGGCGCGGGTAGACCGCCAGCAGATGATTAACAACTTTTGGGAGCTGGCGAAGGTGGTGGTGCCGGGGTCAAAGGCAATTCTCACCTGCCGCACAGAGCATTTTCCCGATGCCAAAGAAGGCAGGGCGCTGCTGAACGCGGAACTGAAAGCATCTACCGACAACCTGACCGGGGAACCGCCCCAGTTTGAATCGGTGGAGCTAGAAAAGTTCAACCGCGACCAGATTCGTCGAGTGCTGTCGTTTAAGGCGGATGAGGCCACGGTCGAGCAGATTCTAAACAACAGCGAGCTGCGGGACTTGGCTGAGCGTCCGCTGATGGTCGAGCTGATATTAGAGGCGCTGCCAGAGATTGAGCAGGGGAAGCCGGTTGACCTATCGCGGGTGTACCTCTATGCCATGACCCGCAA
>PYEQ01000257.1 GCA_003017785.1 filamentous cyanobacterium CCP5
TTCTTTCCCCGCAATCACCACCAGGGGAGTACCGCTGGCCTGGTACTTCATGGCTGCATCATAAATGGACATGTCAGTACCGTCGGGCATGTACCGAGTCACCCCGCCCGAGGAACCGGGCACCATTTCGTTTTTAAGGCGAATGTTGGCAAAGGTGCCGCGCATCATCACCTCGTGATTGCCGCGCCGCGAGCCGTAGGAGTTGAAGTCCTTGAAGGCGACCTTGTTCTTCATCAGGTATTCGCCGGCCGGGCTGTCCTTCTTGATCGAGCCGGCGGGCGAGATGTGGTCGGTGGTGATGCTGTCCCCCAGCAGGGCCAGGGGCCGAGCATTCTTAACATCGGCAAAGGCTTGACCGTTTACTGAGGGCTCCATGCCGGTGAAGAAGGGCGGGTTTTGCACATAGGTGCTGTCGTTCTTCCAGGCGTAGGTTTTGCTGTCTACGGTGTCGATCTGCTTCCAGGCGTCGGTGCCGGAGAAGACATTGCCGTAGCGATCGCGGAACATATCCGGGGTCAGGGCCGAACCCATGACCTCTTTGATTTCAGCTGTCGTGGGCCAGATGTCTTTCAGGTAAACCGGGCGACCATCTTTGTCCTGACCGATGGGATCGGTTTTCAGATCGATCGCCAGGTTGCCCGCGATCGCGTAGGCCACCACCAGGGGCGGTGAGGCCAGGTAGTTAGCTTTGGTGTGGGGGCTGACTCGCCCTTCAAAGTTGCGGTTGCCGGAGAGGACGGCCCCTACCACCAGGTCTTTTTCTTCCACGGCCTGGGCGATCGGCCCCGGCAGCGGCCCGGAGTTGCCGATGCAGGTGGTGCAGCCGTAGCCCACCAGGTTGAAACCGAGCTGGTCTAAGTCTGTTTGCAGGTTGGCTTTGTCGAGATAGTCGGACACCACCTGGCTGCCGGGGGCGAGGGAGGTCTTCACCCAGGGTTTGACGGTGAGTCCTTTCTCCAGAGCTTTGCGGGCCACCAGCCCCGCCCCGATCATCACCGAGGGGTTGGAGGTATTGGTGCAGCTGGTGATGGCGGCGATCACCACGTCCCCGTCAGTCAGCTCGTAGTTAGTGCCTGCTACCGGGGTGGAGCGCTTCTGGGCATAGTCGAGGCCACTGAAGGTGGGGAAGTCGGAGGTCTTAAATTGCTCGGCTAGATCGGATAAAAGCACCCGATCCTGGGGGCGCTTCGGCCCCGCCAGGGACGGTTCGACGGTGGAGAGATCCAGCTCCAGGGTGTCGGTGAATGTGGGGTCGGGAGTGTCGTCTTCCCGCCACATCCCCTGAGCTTTGGCGTAGGCTTCCACCAGGGCGATCCGCTCCGGATCGCGTCCGGAGAACTCCAGGTAATGCAGGGTTTCCTGGTCGATGGGGAAGAAGCCGCAGGTGGCCCCATATTCGGGAGCCATGTTAGAAATGGTGGCGCGATCGGCCAGGGTCAGGTGGGACAGCCCGTCGCCATAGAACTCGACGAACTTGTTGACCACGCCCTTCTTGCGGAGCATTTCTACCACCGTCAGCACCAGGTCGGTGGCGGTGGCTCCCTCCGGCAGTCTGCCCGTGAGCTTGAAGCCCACCACCTCCGGAATCAGCATGGAAATCGGCTGCCCCAGCATGGCCGCTTCTGCTTCAATGCCGCCGACGCCCCAGCCCAGCACCGCTAGACCGTTGATCATGGTGGTGTGGCTGTCGGTGCCCACCAGGGTGTCGGGGTAGGCGACGGTTTCACCGTTTTCGTCCTTGGTCCACACCACCTGGGCCAGGTACTCCAGGTTCACCTGGTGGCAGATGCCGGTGCCGGGGGGCACCACCCGGAAGTTGTCGAAGGCATTCTGGCCCCAGCGCAAAAAGGCGTAGCGTTCGTGGTTGCGCTGAAATTCTTTCTCGACGTTTTCATCGAAGGCTCCGGCGCTGCCGAAGGCATCCACCATCACCGAGTGGTCGATCACCAGATCCACCGGAGACAGGGGATTGATTTTATCCGGGTCGCCCCCCAAATTGACGATCGCATCCCGCATCGCCGCCAAATCCACCACCGCAGGCACCCCGGTGAAGTCCTGCATCAGCACCCGGGCCGGACGGTAGGCAATTTCCCGGCTGGAGGTTTGAGTCTGGAGCCAGTCGGCTACGGCTTTAACGTCGTCAGCGGTGACAGTGCGGCCATCTTCGTAGCGCAGCATGTTCTCCAGCAGCACCTTGAGGCTGTAAGGCAGGCGATCGATGTCTCCCAGGCTCTTGGCCGCTTCCGGCAGGCTGAAGATGGTGTAGGTTTTGTCGGCAACGGTCAGGGTGGTTTTGGCGTTAAAGCTGTTCACGAAATTCTCTCTCCAACGACTCCGGGACGATCGGCTCTGCTGACTATGGTGACGCAAGGGCAGAGATAACGACTGCGGCTGCGCAATCGACTTAAGCGTCCTCCTTTTTATATAGGCAAAAGCGTTCCTGGCAAAGCCCCACTGGCTGGGGAAGCAGGCCGCCACGATGCACTTTAAACCTGCAGGCGATCGCTTCATCCGTAGCATTATCCGCCTGAAATCGCTGCTTATCCGATCATCATGAACCCTTCACCCCTTCCACCTCACTCTTCCACCCTGCACCACACCCCTTCCACCTTGCACCCTTACCCCTCACCCTCAAACCACCAGCAACAACCCCAATCCAATCAACAACACAAACACCAGCTGTTCGAACCGCTCCATCGACAGCCGCCGGTTCAGCCAGCCGCCAATCCACACGGCGGCGATCACCCCCGGCATAGCCAGACCAAACAGGCCGAATACTTGAGGACTCCAGAGCCCACCGAATCCGTGGCTGACCATGATGCCCAGTCCAGTGAGCAGAAAATAACTCTGCAGCGTGGCGCGAAAGGTGACCGGAGCCCAGCGATTCATGTTGCCGTAGATAACCACGGGTGGGCCGTTGGTGTTGTAGGCACCCCCCAAAATCCCCGCTGCAAAGCCAAAGGGAAATGCCCAGGCCGGATGCTTGATCTGGGGTAGGGGCACCCGCAGCAGCCGATAGCTGCCAAACCCCATCAGAAATAGTCCCAGTCCAAATATCAACGGCTCCTGGGGGAGCATCCGCACCAGCAGCACTCCCACCGGGATGCCCACCAGCGTCGCCCCAATCAGCCGCCAAACCTGATTGAATTCAGCATCTCGCCAGCTGAGACCCGCTACCAGCAGGGCGGTCGTCGGCCCGATCAGGCCAAATAGCGGCAGAGCCGTATCCAGCCCCACCACCAGGGTCAGCAGGGGCATCGAAAACAGTGCTCCGCCAAAGCCAAAAGTAGCGGAGGTGAGGGTTCCGGCAAACAGCACTAGAACCACCAGAGCGGTTTGAGCCATAGAGAATGTTTCCGTCGCGATCGCCCATCTTACCCAGGCTATTCACCCTATATCGCCATTCCCATGGCTCGAATGCAGGGCTTGCGGCTATGTTCTCACTCACAAAGTTTACTCGGTCATACCAATCAGCTGAGCTACTGCGCCAGGCTCTCAACAATTGCCCCGGCAAGCTCCGGGGTCTGACCGCTGACCGTAAATACCAGCACTTCCCGATAGATCCGCTGGGCTGGGTGGTTCTGGCCGTTGGCTGCACCGCCGCTAGTGGCCACTGCCGCCTGGGCACAGCGTCCAGCCAGGGCGATCGCCGCCGCCCGTAACCGACGTTGGCGATTCACCACCGCATCGGTTGTGGCCCCATCCATCAGTCCATCCAGACAGTGTTGCAACGCCTGATCTAGCTCCGCCTGCAGAGACTCTACCAGGGGAACTAGCTGGCTCCAGTTTTTGCGCTCCAGCGCTTGCTCCATTACAGAAATCGCCCCTTGGGCTGCCCCAAAGGCAAAGCTGGTGGCTTTTAAGACCCCCTGGCGATCGCTGTGGTGGATCCAGCCAGTGGGCTTGATATCGATCACGCGATCGCTCGGCAGCAGCCAGTTGTCGAAAGCTACCCGCACCGTGCGGGTGACCTCCAGGGCGGCCAGGGCCATCGGTTCGCTGATGGTAATCTGTCCGCTCGTCGCCAATTCCCTCAGGGGCAGCAGGCCGAACACCGCCTCCCCCGACGCCAGCGTGGCAGCTCCCACAAACTCGTCAAACAGGCGATCGCCGGTTACCCAAGGCACTTCTCCGGTCAGGCGATAGCCATCCGCCACCGGCACCGCCCGCAGCGGCGGCACCGGACGACGCAGGTGCGAAAACCCAATCCCCACCCGTCGCTGCCCCCTAACCATAGCCGGCAAATACCCCTGCTTGAGTTGTTCATTGCACCCCGTGGCAATAAACCCGCCCGCGCTCTGGTGCTGAGTCTGCAAAAAAGCCAACGCTCCCGAATAGCGCGCCAGCAGAGCCGCAGCTAAGAAATAGTCTCGGTTAGACAACCCCTGGCCGCCGTAGTCCGTTCCCAGCCGCAGCCCCAGCCATTGGCGATCGCCCAACTCCTTAAAGGCCTCCAGTAACGCCTCCGAGTCTTGATCCAACCCTTGAGCGATTGGCCCAACCGACCGGTGCAGATAGGCCGCGATGTCAGCCAGCAAAGGGAAATTAGAAATCAGGCGATCGAGCAGAGCCATGGCAATCAGTCAGTCTTTCTAGGGCAATCCGAGCTACCCACCCATCCAGCCCTTTTACAGAGTAATCGCTCTTCCCCCCTCTCTCCTTCCTCGCTAATGCAGATTTTTGTATCCACGGGTAGCCCTTGCAACGAAACGTAATTGAAAACGCGCTAGGGTATGAATGAGCACTGAGTTTTAACGGCTCATCGGGTCAACTATCGCGTTTCCTGTGACGATCGCATGGACATTCTTGCCCGTTTTTTGCAGCTGCTGCGCTGGGTCGAGGGACTAAGCGATCTGCTTGAATACCTGACTACCCCCATCGGGGCGATCGCGATTTTTACCCTGGCCCTGTATGGCTGCTTTCTCACCCTGACCGAAGAGGCCACCATGGCCATGACCTTAGCCGGTTCCGTTGCCCTGGTGCTGGCCTGTATAGTGACAAAGCCAGATTTTTAAGCCAGTCACTTACTGTAGTCAGCTGCCATGACGCCCGCCGCCGAGGCCGAAGCCATTATTTTGGGCTGCGTTGTTCCCCTCAAAGACGTAGAAACCGTTGCTGTGGATCAGGCCGCTGGTCGCATCCTGGCCGCTGATTTGACCAGTCCCCTCGACTTTCCCCACTGGGACAACTCCGCCATGGATGGCTACGCGGTGCGCTATGCCGACGTGGAGAATGCTGGCACCGCACCCGTCACCCTGGAGGTCATTGAAGAGATCCCGGCGGGCCAGTCCCCGAACAAGACCCTGGCAGCCGGACAGGCGGCCCGGATTCTCACTGGCTCGATGCTGCCGAAGGGCGCAGACACCATTGTGATTCAGGAGGTGACCCAGCGGCAGGGCACCCAGGTAACGATTCTGGAAGCGCCGAAACCGGAGCAGTTTGTGCGATCGCAGGGCAGCTACCTGAAGACCGGCAATTCCCTAATGGCCGCTGGCACTCTGATTGGCGCAGCCGAAATCGCGGTGCTGGCGGCAGCCCAGCAGGCGATCGTGCCAGTATTTCGGCGACCTCGGGTGGCGATTCTCTCGACAGGGGATGAGCTCGTCAGCGTCAATCAGCCCCTGCAGCCAGGGCAGATTGTTGACTCTAACCAGTACGCCCTAAAAACTCTGGTGGAACAGGCGGGGGCGGTGCCGGTGCTGGTGGATCGAGTGGCGGATGATCCTGAGGCGTTGAAGGGGGCGATCGCCGCCGCTGTCCACCAGGCCGACCTAGTAATCTCCTCGGGGGGCGTCTCCGTGGGGGACTACGACTACGTGGATGAGGTGCTGGCGTCCCTCGGGGGCCACATCCTGATTCGCTCCGTCGCCGTCAAGCCCGGCAAGCCCCTGACCGTTGCCCAGTTTCAAACCTGCCTGTATTTTGGGCTGCCGGGCAACCCCGCCTCAGCCATGGTGGGCTTCTGGCGGTTTATCGCCCCTGCCCTGCGGCAGCTGGCTGGAGTCCAGTCCGCCTCGGCCCGGTTCATTCCAGCGGTGGCGGGCCAAGATCTGAAAGCAGGTGGCCAGCGAGAAACCTACCTCTGGGGCCGCCTGACCCTGACGGAGCAGGGCTATGAATTCCGGTTGGCGACGGGGGGACACAGCTCGGGCAATTTGATTAATCTGGTGGGCACCAATGCCCTGGCCAGGGTGCCGGTGGGCCAAACCTGTATTGTGGCTGGCAGCCCTGTCTCTGTCATGGTGGTTAGCCTGCCCACGGCTGATCTGTGTTAATTGGCGACAATGACTGATTTTCCCAGAGTCGCCACGGACTGCCTCCGTGTTGTTGCGATCGCGCCCCTAGCCGTCGCTGCGACCTTAGTCGCGTCTTTAAAGGTTCAGTTAAACAAATCTCTGTGATCCCGCGTCTACAATGAGGGCGAAAGTCACCCCCTGATTGCAAGCCCCTCATTCCAGGAGACGTCTATGGCCGGAAGCCTGCTAGACCAGCTGCGCGAGTTCACCGTCGTTGTTGCCGATACCGGTGATATCCAGGCAATCGAAAAATTTACCCCCCGGGATGCCACCACTAATCCCTCTTTGATCACAGCAGCGGCCCAAATGCCTCAATACCAGGAGATTGTGGATGACACTCTGATGCGGGCTAAGGCCGATTTAGGGCCCGGTGCCGACAGTAAAGAAGTGGCTAATCTGGCCTTCAATCGGCTGGCGGTAGCC
>PYEQ01000258.1 GCA_003017785.1 filamentous cyanobacterium CCP5
CCGGTAAAACTCCACCCAGTCCGCCGTCCAGGGGTTATGCTGGGGGGTATCGCCAATGGTGTTGTTTTGATCCCAGCCAAACCCCTTAGGGCTGGTTACCCGGTGCATCGCCGCCAAATTCTGCCCCATCTGGTACCAGGCATCGGAGCCGCCGGAGCCCAACTCCAGCCACTCCATGACGATGTAGGCGGAGCTATCCACCGTGCCCCAGGCGATCGGCTTTGGCACCCGAATCGTCTGGCTTTCATACATTTCCTTCAGCCCCAGGGCCTCGGCCTCAAACATCGCCACCTGCACAGCGTTGTTCAGCTTCAGAAAAAAGTCCCGCTGCCCGTCGCTGATCCGGTACGCCTGGTTGATACAGCCCCCGCCTACTGAGCGGCGATCCTTGATTTCAAACGTCTCTCCTGTCGCTTTGGAGATGCGTTCTTCGAGTCGGTTCCACATGGTTTATTCCTCCGGCTTCATCACCACCAGTCCATAGGCATCGGGCTTCAAGTACTGCTGCGCGGCGGCCTGAATCTGCTCGGGGCTAATCTGGCGAATCCGATGGGGATAGTTAAGGGCGTGGCTGAGATCCTGGGTCATGGTCTGGTAGTAGCCGTAGAGGCCGGCCCGATCGCTGGGGGTTTCGCTGCCAAAGATGTAGCGGTTGGCGACCTGAGTGCGGACGCGTTCTAGCTCGGCGGTGGTGACGGGCTGCTGACCAATAGCAGCGATGTGGTGGGCGATCGCGGCTTCGATGGCGGCTAGCTGCTCCACTTCTCCCACCGCCGCCACGTAGAAGACCCCCTGGTGGCTAAAGGTCATGTTGCTAGCAGAAATCCCGGCAACCAATTTCTGCTCTTCCCGCAGATGATGTACCAGGCGGGAGGTGCGGCCCCGCCCCAGGATGGACGCCGCTACATCTAGAGCGTAGGTGTCTGCCAGGTGAGCGACCCCAGGCACTCGCCAGCTCATGACTAACCGAGCCTGCTGCAGAGAGCGATCGCTATAGCTGGCCCGACATACCTCCTCAAACGGCGATTCTAGCTGGCAGCCGGGCTCGGGCTGGGAGCGCTGAGGCGACACCAGGCACTGCCGAGTAGCCTGTTCGAACCCCTCAGAAACCGTATTGATCAACGTTTCGACCGGCAGATTTCCCACGGCGACCACCGTCATGTTTCCCGGCTGATACCAGCTGCCATGGAAGGCCCGCATCTGCTGCACGGTGAGTGCTTCGTCGGCAGTCACAGACCCCAGGACCGGACGGCGATAGGGCAGCCGATCAAAGGTCATCTCCATAGAGCGATAGAAGGTGCGCCGCCGGGGATTATCTTCCGCCTGGCGAATTTCTTCTAAGATCACCGATCGCTCCCGATCAAAGTCCGCCTCCGTCAGCCGCGGATTCATCACCATCTGAATCTGCAGGGGAGCCAGCGCCGCGAAGTCTTGGGGAGCCGACACCAGGTAAAAGTGGGTGTAGTCCTGGCTGGTAGCGGCATTGGTCACAGCCCCCCGAGCTTCGATCCGGCGTTCGAACTCGCCGGTTTGCAAGTCGTGGGTGCCCTTAAAAATCATGTGCTCTAGGAAATGGGCCAGCCCGTTGATCTCATCCGCTTCATGGGCCGAACCCGCCCGCAGCCAGACATCCAGGCTAATCGCCTCCGTCGGCATTTGTTCGGCAATAATGGTCAGGCCATTCGGCAGTCGCCGGATGGTCGGCAAACTCAGCTGAGGCAGCTCCAGAGGAGCAAAGCTAGAAAGCATAAAGGTGTGGTCACTGTGCGATCGCCTGCGTCTAGTCCCTATCTTAAGGGCTGAATTCAATCTACCGCGCTGGCTTAGCCCTTTATCCCAAGCATTACCCGCCGCTGGCCATCAAAACCTGGCCATCAAAATCTGGCCATCAAAATCTGAAGAATTCCATCGAGGTGATAGGAAACCCGTGAGAACGCCTAAAATGGGCTGTACATTTCTCCAGGCAGGCAGACTTACCGCTGCTGCCGTCAGTGCGTTGTCCAATCCGGGCATTCGCTGGATGAGCGCCGACCATCTACTTAGGTGATTTAGGAATGGGAACCTGGATTAAGGAAACCGACAAGGCGATCTATCTCATGCAGGGGGGCTACTGGATTTCTCGCCTATCCAAATACCCTTCCAAAACCAATCCCAACGAGCAAGTACTCAACATTAGCGCTATTCGCTCCTGGTTTACCCGTGAAGACTACCCTCGGGCCATGACCGTCTCCATCGGCACCGGTGCGCCAGAGCCAGAGCCCCTGCCGGCCCCTGCCGTCCCCGCTGAACCGGCAACTCCCACAGTGCCAACCCCATCGGCCCCGGGCACCATCAACGCCGCGGGGCTAGAGCTAATCAAGCACTTCGAAGGGGTTCGCTATAAAGCCTATCGGGACTCGGTAGGGGTGTGGACCATTGGCTATGGCCATACATCCATGGCAGGGCCGCCCCAGGTCTACGAGGGGCTGACCATTACCCCCCAGCAGGCCGAAGAAATCCTCAAGCGCGATCTGGGTCGATTCGAGAAGGGGGTGACCGATGCCGTCACGATCAGCATCAACCCGAATCAGTTTGCGGCCCTAGTCTCTTTTGCCTTCAACTTAGGAGTGGGAGCCCTGCAGAACTCTACCCTGCTGAGCAAGCTCAACGCGGGCGACTACCAGGGGGCTGCCAATGAATTTCCCCGGTGGGTCTATGCTGGGGGCAATCAGCTGCCGGGACTGGTGCGACGACGCAATGCCGAGCGGGCCCTGTTCTTAGGTCAAAACCACAAGCAGTTCATGTAGGACTCGGTTTCTCTCTGCCCCTCCCCATAGCCAAAAAAAGCGCTAGGAGTCTGGCTCCTAGCGCTTTGGGTGTGAGAAGTGAAACGTATATTTAAACTAGCCCGTCCATATGACGACGATATGGTGAAACTATGTTGATAATGTGACGGTTTACCAGTGCCCCAGTCTGACCTTAACCAGCCCGATGCCCTGCGCCGCCTGCTAGAGGCGGTAGCGATCGGTCACCTCAGCCCAGAACGAGCCCTTGACCAGCTCAAGCATCTGGATTTTGAACCCATTGGGGATTTCGCTAAGGTCGACCACCATCGGGCCCTGCGCACTGGCTTTCCCGAGGTGATCTGGGGACCCGGGAAAACCGTGGATCACATCGTGCAGATCATGCAGACCATGGCGGGGCGTACTCCGATCGTGATGGCGACGCGGATTGAGCCCGAAGTCTACGTCCAGATTCGCCAGCGGCTGCCAGAAGCCCTGTATTACGAAACCGCCCGCATCTGCGCTCTAGTGCCTTTGAATCTGCGGCCCAGGCATCCCGGCACGATTGGAGTACTGACAGCGGGCACGGCAGATCTGCCGGTAGCCGAAGAAGCCGCCGTGACCGCCGAGCTGGCCCAGTTCCAGGTAAAGCGCCTGTGGGATGTGGGGGTGGCCGGACTGCACCGACTGCTCAGCCATCGTCGGGTGATCAACGAGATGGATGTGCTGATTGTGGTGGCGGGCATGGAGGGGGCGCTGCCCAGCGTGGTGGCTGGACTGGCGGACTGCCCGGTGATTGCGGTACCCACCAGCATCGGCTACGGAGCCAGCTTCGACGGACTGGCGGCCCTGCTGACCATGCTCAACTCCTGTTCAGCGGGAATTGGCGTGGTGAATATCGACAACGGCTTTGGGGCAGCGGTGCTGGCAGGACAAATTTTGCGAACCGCCAGCCGCATTAGCAAGGCCTCTGAGCAATGATGACTTTTATTTACGCATCTCTTCGTTCATTCACGGGTAGACATCGCGGCGATGCCTGACACGCATAATTTGGAGCATTTGAGCTGAGTCATCAATTTCGCAGATGACTCGATAGCTTGCAATGCTGACGCAGTTCAGAAAACGCCTGCGCTAGGGATTTTGACCGTTTTTGAGCCTGCCAGGCCAGAAACTCTTGCAGCAAATCCGCCCGAATGACAGCGGCGATCGGGGGATTGTGCTGATGGATGACTTTGGGGGCTCTACTCGGCAGCGTCGAGAATTTCAGGAAAATGCTGCTGCGCTTCATCGACGATCCAGGTCACGATGGTTCAGCCTCATTGGGACGATAATCTGATTTTGCCAGCAATGCCTCGCATTCGGCTTTTGAGGGAATGCCCAATTCCGTGTTGCCAGGACTAATGCCTGCTGCTTATCGCTGCAATACCGATATCCTGCTGCTCAGGTGTTTTCGGGTTCATCGGGCAAAGCAAGGATCTCGTCGCTTCTATTACTTGACTTTGAGGGGAATGCTTCTAACTCTAGCCAGATATAACGCCTACTGCATGTACTGCAAGCCGGCTTAGACTTTTATTTGCTAAATGGGTTAAGCACCGGAATACTGCAGTTCTCAAAGTCACGGGTATTGCGAGTTACTAAAGTCAGGTTATGAACTTGAGCTGTAGCAGCAATCAGCATATCGGCTTGGGTTCGGGTTATGCCTTGTTTTCGAAGTTGTCCTCGCAGTTCGCCCGCGTGTTGAGCAATCTCTGGGGTGATGGGGAGCACCTGACAGTAGGTTTTCAAAAACCCCTGAAACCAGTCCTGAAGTCGGGTGTTTGGCTTAGCACTCAGTCCGTAGATAATTTCCTCCAGGGTAATTACGCTGATTACAATAGTGGTGACTTCTGCACTCCAGGCAATAACTCCTGGATTGGGTTGAGGTTTGCACAATTCGCTGATGATGTTTGTATCGCAAAGCGGAGTCATTGCAGTGCTTCCGCAAAAGGGTTGGGGCGATCGCTGCGGGATGGTAACTCAAAGGTGTAGTCCTCTTCGGCACAAAGCTGACGCAGTTCAGAAAATGCCTGTGCTAGAGATCTTGACTTCTTTTGAGCCTGCCAGGCCAGAAACTCTTGCAGCAAATCGGCCCGAATGACAGCGGCGATCGGGTGATTGTGCTGATGGATGACTTGGGGGCTCTGCTCGGCAGCATCGAGAATTTCAGGAAAATGCTGCTGCGCCTCGTCGATATTCCAGGTCATAATGGTTCAGCCTCGCTGGGACGATTATCTAATTCTGCCAGCAATACCCCGCACTCGGCTTTGAGGGGAATGCCTAGCTCGGTTGCCAGCGCCGCTGAGCATACTGCCGTGCTACCTCGTCCTCGCCCAATGCCTGATGCAGATCTGCCAGATTCTTGAGGGCTTCGGCTTCACCTTCTCTAACACCAATCTCTTGAAAAATCTCTAGTGCTGCTTGGTTATTAGATAGTGACTCTAAATGTTGTTCCAGCTTGAGTTGGGTTCCTCCCATATTAAGGTGGCCAGATGCACAACCAGGTCGTCTTTGTAGTCTTCGTCCCGATGGGAGTAGGAGATGAAGACGCTTAGGGGGGAGGAAGACATGGGTCACTGGAGGCGGGCGGATGCCGTTATTTTGGCTGATTTTTTCCCTGACTCCAACCTGAGGATGACACCATCACTCAGTCAGCCGTGCTCAAAGGGCTGTGAACCATATCACCGGCTGGTTATGCCAAGTACAGGCTAGTGCGAAGCATGTCATCGGTTGGTTATGCTTGGCGATCGCCAGTGTCAAGCAAGCGATCACGATCGCCAAGCATGTCATCGGTTGGTTGTGCCTCGCGATCGCCCGTGTCAAGCAAGCGGTCGCGATCGCCAAACATATCATCGGCTGGTTATACCAAGTACGCACCCGCGTGAAGCACACCAGCCAGTTGTGATGTCCACTAACGGTGCTTGTTTCGTTGCCGCATGGTTTTCGTCATCTGCTTCCATCGTCGCTTCGTGTTTTGCCGGGCATGGCCATCCTGGCGTTGTTCGATCCAGTCCTGCTCCCGCTGGAGCTTTTGATGGCTCTGGAGCCGCTGGGGGCTCAGGTGGCCCGCCGCGATCGCCGCCTGCACTGCGCATCCCGGTTCCAGACCATGCTGGCAGTCCCGAAACTTGCAGTTCTCGGCGATCGCTTCAACATCGGCAAACGTCTCCTGCAGGCCAGCCCCCGTACCCCAGAGCTGGAGTTCCCGCATCCCCGGCGTGTCGATCAGCAAGGCTCCCGATGGCAGCGGCAATAGCTGCCGGTGGGTGGTGGTATGGCGTCCCCGGCTGTCATCTGCCCTCACGGCCTGAGTAGCCTGCTGTGAATGACCCAGCCAGTGGTTGGTCAGGGTCGATTTGCCCACCCCCGAAGAACCAATCAGCGCCAAGGTTTTGCCCGGCACCAGGTAGGCATCGAGCGGCTCTAGCCCCTGGCCGGTGGCGGCGCTGATGGGGTGGATGGGTACTCCAAGGGCGATCGCTTCGACCTGGGCGATCGCCGCCGCCAAATCAGTACATACATCCGCCTTATTCAACACAATCACCGGGCTGGCCCCGCTCTCCCAGGCGGTCACCAAATAGCGCTCCAGCCGCCGCAGGTTGAAGTCCCCATCCAGCCCCACCATCAGCAGCACCGTATCCACGTTGGCCGCAACGATCTGGGCTGTCGTCACCGTTCCAGCGGCCTTGCGTACAAACTGGCTTTGGCGCGGCAGCACCTGATGAATGGTGGCCGGGCTGTTCTCCCCGTGGGGCTCCACTACCACCCAGTCCCCCACCGCCGGAAACATTAGGGCATCTTCGACAGAATGGCGAAAACTCCCTGTAACCTGAGCCGCCGCCTCCCCGGTTGCCAGCCAAATTCGATACGCGCCGCGATGTTCTGAGACTACGCGAGCCGCGACTAACCCCGTCTGCAC
>PYEQ01000259.1 GCA_003017785.1 filamentous cyanobacterium CCP5
CTGATGGGCACCAGCGCGATCGCTAACAATTACCTGGTTGCGGCCCACGTCAAATCCGGTCACGTATAGGGGGTTGGGAGCTGCGATCCCCAGTCCCTTACGCTGGCCAATGGTGTAGTGGTGAATACCGGTATGCTGGCCCAGAATTCGCCCCTCCCCATCGACAATGTCTCCTGGCTTGGGGGCGAGATACTTATCTAAAAAGCTGGCCATGGACCCGTGGTGCTCAATCAGACAGAGATCCTGGCTGTCAGGCTTAGCGGCTGTATGAATGCCGAGTTCGGCGGCGATGCGGCGAGTTTCGGTCTTCGTCTGATGCCCCAGGGGAAAGTGCAGCACCGACAAAATTTCCTGGCTAAGATCGTAGAGAAAATAGGACTGGTCTTTGTTGCTATCGATCGCCCGACGCAGCTGGAAGCGTCCCGTAGCAGAGTCTTGGGTGATCCGAGCATAGTGGCCAGTGGCAATCCGCTCGGCCCCCAGCTCCTCTCGGGCGTAAGCCAACATCGGCCCAAACTTTACGGCCCGGTTGCACTGGGAACAGGGTAGCGGCGTAACCCCCTGCCGATAGCCGTCCACCAGGTAGTTAACAATTTCCCGCTCGAATACATCTCGGCTGTCGACGACGCGGTGCTCAATGCCCAGGTCGGCACAGAGGCGAGCCGCATCGACCATGCCTTCGGAGCAGCATTGTCCCTTGCCCTTCATTAGCCATAGGGTTAGCCCTACAACCGGGTAGCCAGCATGGTGTAAAGTGGCCGCTGCAACGGAGCTATCAACTCCACCGGAGAGTCCGACGACGATTTTTTCCATGATCTAATCGGGGATCTATCTATTCGGGAACATGCGGGAAAAAACTGGTTAGCAAAAGTTTTTAGAAAATAGCCTGGAAATTTACACCAAGTGTGAATATCCTTAGCTGAAAAATCACTGTTTCAAGCTTGACAAACTACGCTAACATCCTGATGCCAATGGCTGTCAACGGGTGATAGGGCACCCGCTTGAGGTCATCGCCCCTGCGGGTGCCCCATGGGGCAGTAGGCTGCTGACACTTCTAGACCCTCTACCTGGCTAATTCCCATGAAAACTCTTCCTATCCTAACGTTGGGCTGGCGATCCTTGGGTCAGGCGGCAAACCCAGGCAGGCTGGCCTTGGCTCCCCTGGCTGGAATGACTATTTTCCTAGGGGCTGCCCCCCAGGTTCTGGGGGAAACCGAGGTCCGGCTGGCCCAGGTGACGATGCCACCCGCCCCCCCGGTTTCTGCTGGCTATGGCAATGCCTCTGGACAGCAGTACATCGTTTATGTGGATGGTAGCAATCCGGCAACCCTGGCTCAGGTCCGACAGATTCAACCCGACGCATTTCCCACCTTTCACAGCGGCCGATCCATCGTTCAGGCCGGCCGGTTTAATTCCTATCAAAACGCCCAGCAGCAAGCCAGCCTTCTAGCCGGACTGGGCCTCGGAGCCGATGTGGCGGAAGTTCCCGTCGCCTACAGCTATGCCCAGCCGGTGCCCAGTGCGCCCAGCTATGGCGGGAATAGCCAGCTGCCGGCTCTGCCAGTTGTACCAGTCCCCTCAACCCCGACAGCTCCGCCCATCCAGGCTAACGCCGCCCCGGGAGTCGAATTTGGCCAGCCTCCCAGCTTTCCCCAGGCCCTACCGGCCAGCCCCGGCGGAGCAACCCTAGAAAATGGTCCCCCGGCTGGGGTCCCGAGTCCGACCCCGACGGCCCCGGGGGCTGGTAATTCCAGCGCTCCCTACTACGTGGTGATTCCTGGGGCATCTGGCGACCTGCCCAACATTAGCAGCCGCGTAATTCAGCTTGGCACCCCGGCGGCCCAGGTACAGAACCGCACCCAGCCCCTGGGTCCCCATGTTGCCGTCGGCCCATTTCGCGATCGCGGCCTGGCCAACGAGTGGAGCAATTTCTTCCGAGAGGCGGGCTACCGTTCTAGCCGAGTCCACTACGATCCCTAAGGGAGCGTTAGGGATGGTGGGGTAATGAATCTGAATCCACGGGCTGAGCTGGATCGCTTTGTCGTGACGGCGGAGCAGATGCAGCAGATCGAAGCCCGAGTGTTTGAGGCCGGTATGCCGGTGGCGGCCCTGATGGAAAAGGTGGCCCAGCAGCTGACCGCAATTCTCCAGCGGGATCTATTTGCTACCGGTGAATCGTCGAGATGCTGGGGAGTGCTGGTGGGACCGGGCCATAACGGCGGAGATGCCCTCGTTGTGGCCCGAGAGCTGTACCTGCGGGGCTATTCGGTAAAGGTATTTCAGCCGTTGAACAAGGCCAAACCACTCACCGACGCCCATAGCCGTTACGGTCAAGCCCTGGGCATTCCTTTTGTAGAAGACATTCAGGCTCTGTCGGATTGTGACGCCATCCTCGATGGGCTATTTGGCTTTGGGCTGACCCGACCCCTGGAGGGTGAATTAGCGGCGATCGTCGATGCCATCAACGGCTGGAGCCTTCCCGTGATCAGTATTGATTTGCCCTCGGGTATTCATACCGACACCGGAGCAGTGCTGGGTACGGCGGTGCGGGCAACCCACACCTGCTGCCTGGGGCTGTGGAAGCGGGCCTGCTATCAGGAGTCAGCTTTGCCCTATGTGGGACAGCCCAGACTGGTGGATTTCGGTCTGTCCCTGGCGGATATTCAGGCCGTACTGGGGGCAGATCCGGCGGTATCTCGCCTGACCGCGGCGATCGCCCGCGACTGCCTGCCCCTACCACGATCACCAGGGGCCCATAAATATAAGGCTGGACAGCTTTTGGTGGTGGCGGGGTCACGTACTTACTCCGGGGCAGCGATTTTGGCAGGGCTCGGGGCCCAGGCCAGCGGCGTTGGCATGCTCACCCTGGTCGTGCCCCAAACCCTCAAACCCCTGATTCATCCAATCTTGCCGGAGGCATTAGTGGTCGGCTGTGAAGAAACCGAGACCGGAGCGATCGCCCGACTCCCTGAAGATTTGGACCTTATCCGCTACAGCGCCATTGCCTGCGGCCCCGGCCTTACCCGCGCCGCCGCTGACGTGGTGAATGGGATTTTGGCGGCAGCGGGGCCTCTAGTGCTGGACGCCGATGGGCTCAACAGTCTGGCCAGCCCGATAGAGGCCTTGTCTAAGCGGCCTGCCCCGACGGTGCTGACGCCCCATCCGGGGGAATTTAAGCGGCTGTTTCCCCAGCTTTGGGAGCAGGCTGCGGATGCGGGAGCTGCTGCCGTCGCAGCGGCCCAAGCCTGCGGGGCCGTGGTCGTGCTAAAGGGACCCCGCAGCGCGATCGCCAATCCCCAATCGCGCCTGTGGTATCTGCCAGACAGTACTCCGGCCCTGGCCCGGGGGGGCAGCGGCGATGTGCTCACCGGGCTGCTGGGAGGGCTGCTGGCCCAAACCGAGGCTGCTAACGCCGATCAGGCCGCCCTTGCCGCTGCCCTAGGAGCGGTTTGGTGGCACGCCCAGGCGGGCCTACTGGCCGCATCGGATCGCACAGAGCTGGGGGTGGACCCTCAGACCTTAAGCCGGTATTTGGCCTCTGCCCTTTCTACCCTGATGGAGCCCTGATGTCCCTGATCGCTGCTGCCAGCAGGCTGGCAGCCTGGATTGACTCAATTCCCCCAGATATTCAGCTGGGCATTCGGCTCCTGGCTGGTTTTATTGGCCTGCTCTGGGTCCTGGAGCTGATCGATACCTTGCTGCTGCGGGGGGCTTTTAACCGCTTTGGCATCCAACCCCGCCGGCTGAAGGGATTAGTGGGCATTCCCCTGGCACCGCTACTCCATGGCAATTTGGGCCACCTGGCTGCTAATACCGGCCCCCTGGCGATTCTGGGCAGCTTGATTTTGCTGGGAGGGTTGCGATCGCTGCTGATGGTGACCGGAATCGCCTGGCTAGTCAGCGGTGTAGGCGTGTGGCTGTTGGGGCGATCGCGCACCAACCACATCGGGGCCAGCAGCCTGGTGTTTGGCTATCTAGGTTTTTTGCTGCTGCGGGGTTATTTTGAGCGCAGTCCTCTGGCGATTTCCCTAGCGGTACTGGTGGGCTTGCTCTATGGCAGCGCCCTTTGGGGGCTGCTGCCCTTACAGCGGGGACGATCATGGGCTGGCCACGCCTTTGGGGTTTTAGGCGGGGCTTTAGCCGCCCGCTACTGGCTGATGTTGACGGCCTCCTAGGTGGTTTGCTCCTCTTTGGGAGCGGCAGGATTAGAACCTGTAGCGGACCGTGAGCCCGGTGGGGAATCGGCCTGGGCAGCCTGGCCGTTGAGGTTGCTTGCGTCGGAATTTTGAGGTGTCGACGGTGCCGTTGGCGGCGTTGGCTCCACTGCTGGTTCTGGCATCGGGGTGTTTTCGACGATGGATAGGGTTTCTAAGGTCAGGCGAGTAGGCTGAGTGCCACCGGAGAGCCGCTTCAGCAGCTTGGGTTTGGGGTCATGGAGCAGATAGATCAGGCGATCGCCCGCATTCCAGCTTTCTTCCCCCAGGGCTACCTCCAGGGACTCTCCCCGCTGCACAACTAAGGGCACCAGTTCGCCATTGCGAATCAGGCTGGTCAGATGGGCTTGTTGAAACAGGGTGCCGTTCTCCCGCAGGCGAGTCTCTCCCAGGCGAACGGAACCATCCGTCAGATAGGTGTTCCAGGTTTTCAAGGGAATCTGGGGTACCTGGGTAAGCTGGAGTTGGGATTTGCTGGGCAGCTCCCCTAAGGATTTATCATTGGGCAGCACGGCCAGCACCCGCGGAGGTTGAAATTCTTCCAGGGCCCGCTGGGCAACGACCGCATTGACTTCACCATTGCTGGTCATGGCGAGAAACGTCCCGGCAGTGGACAGCCCGGCTTCCTCTAGCACGTCGGCGTCGAGGGCGCTGCTGATAAACACCTTTAATCCCTCGGCTTCAGCCGCCTGGCTAGCTTCTTCATTGGTGTCAATCAGTACCACCGATTCCCCCTGTTCTTTATACAAACGGGCAATCAGCAGGCTGAGGGGATTGCAGCCCACGATCACGGCCCCGGTGGAGGCGCTGGAGGTGAGCCCTAGCCACTGGGCCAAGCGACCCGCCGTGAGTCCCTGCACCAGCACGGTGACGATGATAGTAAGAAACACCAATGCTTTGATGGCGTCCCCGCCGCTGACGTTGCGTTCGGTCAGCAAGATGGAAAATAGGGACGCCACCGAGGCAGAGACGATGCCCCGAGGAGCAATCCAGCCTAGAAAGAGCTTTTGTCGCCAGTTCAGGTCGCTCTGGCGGGTACAGAGCCAAATATTGATGGGCCGTACCACTACCATTAGGGTAAATACCGTCAGCAGGGCCCCTTTACCCAGGGCAAAGATACTGGCAATGGAAAGATCTGCTGCCAGCAGAATAAACAGCACCGACACCGCCAGAATGGTGAGCTGCCCCTTAAACCGCCTCAATAGCCGTTCGTCTGGCACGGAGAGCGATCGCACTACGATGCCCGCCACCACGGTGGCCATCAGTCCCGACTCCCCTCGAATGGTCTGGGCCAGGCCATACAGTCCCCACAGCCCCGCCAGCACCACCAGGTTGCGCAGTTCTTCTGAGAGAAACTTGGCCTGCTTTAAGAACAAGCCGAGCAAAGCTCCCCCCAGGGTGCCAATCAAGGCTCCGGTGCCGAGGCGCACCATCAGACCAACAATGACGTACCACGGGTCGGTGTCGCCGTTGATAATAATATCGAGCACCACTACCGCCAGGATGGCCCCCACGGGGTCGATCAGCACCCCCTCTCCTTCGAGCAGGGTAGAGACTTTGCGATCGACTTTCACCTGTCGCAGCAGGGGGTTAATGACTGTGGGGCCAGTGACTACGATCAGTGACGCATAGAGGAAGGCTAGGGACCAGGGAAATTCTCCCAGCCAGTGGGCCGCCATGCCGCCGCCGATCAGGGTGATAAATACCCCGAAGGTGACCAGGTTTCTGAGGCTGGTGGACACCTGGCCCAGCTCTTTAAGTTCTAGATTTAGGCCGCCCTCGAACAAAATCAGGGCCACCGATAGACCGACGATGACTTCTAAGCCGGTGCCCAGGTATTGGGGATGGAGCCAGCTCAGACCATCAGGGCCCAAAGCAATTCCCAGCAGCAATAGGAAAATAATGCTGGGCACCTTAAAAAACTCAGCCGTTACCTGAGCTGCAATCCCCGCTAGGACCGTCAGAACAATTTGAAGCGTGAGTTCAAAAGGAGCATCCATAGGCGATGGGGGCTGAGCGATGGGTTCAGCCGCCGAAACGGCGGTAACTCCTTTGGTGACGACAGGCTCGAAAGCAGGCTAAGAACACGTTTGATGGCGGGAAAAAACCAATGGGACCAATGACCTGGGGGATCGCCGGAGGATAGTGGTTTTGCGGATACTTAGCCTACCGCACTTTAGCCACTGGGGACATTGCCGCAGACTGTTGCCACTGTAACCTGAGTCGCCAAACTTCAACAAAATCCTCAATTCTTAATAAAGTCAGGTCTGCCTGAATAAAGTCAGGGTTTTGCCTCGAACCCAGATCAGAAGAGTTCGGCCAGTAATCGACTATCCCCAGAGATCCCCCTGTAGATTCTCCGATGGGGAAGGGGGTTGGTCAGTAGCCTCTAAGTTCACAATCTGTTTGACCAGGCGATCGCCCACCAGCTCATACCCCTGGGGGCTGAGGTGGATATGGTCGCGGTAGAGGTCTTCCGGATTGG
>PYEQ01000260.1 GCA_003017785.1 filamentous cyanobacterium CCP5
GCTACACCCTGGTGCTATCTCAAAAACGGGAGCCCTGGGGACCATCTGGGGTTTCAAGGCTGCTGACCCACCGGGTCTTCTATCGCTGAGGGTAGCCCCCGGGCCCTTGGATATCTGTCTTTTGAGGGGGCCTGGCCTGGGACAGAGGTCGCTAAGGTTAGCCAGAAACCATTTGCACCATTTGCGAGGGATGCTATGGCTATTCCAGTTCCTGCCCGGCCGAGTGGTTATCGCCTAGGCTCGAGGGATGCCTCCCTCCAGCTAGAGGTGTTTCTCGACCTGGAGTGCCCCTTCTCCAAGAAGGCCTGGCCGACGATGCTCGCGTTGATGAACCAGTCGGATGGCTTGACCATGGGGATTACGGCCCATCCCTACGTGCTCTGCGACCACCGGCAAAGCTGGGATGTGACTAAGGCGCTGGTGGCGATCGCCGGAGACGACCCGCTGCGAGGCTGGAGACTGATTGGCCACTTCTACCAGCACCAGCAGGCATTTAATAGCGACGCCTGTGATGGCAAAACCCGGCAAGATCTGTTTGGGTCGATTGAAGATATGGCCGTAAAGTTTGACCCCGATTTGGCCAACGCCGATCTGATCAAACAGATTCGCGCCGACAGCGGTCCCATCGCCAATAGGGCCAAAGCCTCGATTCGCTATGGCATTGATCGGGGGGTGTGGTCAACGCCGACCTTTTTAGTCAACGGTAGTGAAGTCCCTGGGATGGAATCCAGTGCCACCCTCAAGGACTGGCAGGACTTTTTCGCCTCCCTGTAATCCGCTGGCTAGTAGAAGGAGCAA
This sequence comes from filamentous cyanobacterium CCP5, assembly GCA_003017785.1. GTDB lineage: Bacteria > Cyanobacteriota > Cyanobacteriia > Phormidesmidales > Phormidesmidaceae > CCP5. The sequence continues at coordinate 799 of PYEQ01000260.1, forward strand.
AAAACTTGCCGCGAATATCTGCATCAGCCATCTCAAAATAAAATCCGGGTCACAGCCTACCCATGTAAATGGCCATCATCCGTCACGGTCTGGGGCGTGAGACAGAGCCAACCATCCTGAATCGGTCGATAGCACAGGCAGGCGTTATTTTGGTGATGTCTATTAATCAGCCGGTAGTTTCTACCGCCAATCCTGTGCCTGAAAGCAACCCTATGCCTCAACCCGAATGGCATGCCCTGACGATCGCCGATGCGACTGACCACTGGCAGACCGATAGGACGGCGGGCTTAACTCTTCATGAAGTAGATCGCCGCCAGGAGCGCTACGGATTGAATGAGCTGAGCGGTGACAGCGGACAGAGCCCGATTCTGCGATTCTTGCAGGAGTTTAACCAGCCGTTGATCTACATTTTGCTGTTGGCCGGAGGGGTGGCCCTGCTGCTCCAAGACTGGGTCGATGCCGGAGTGATTTTTGCCGTTACCCTGATTAATGCCACGATTGGATTCGTGCAGGAATCAAAGGCGGAAACGGCAATCGCGGCCCTAGCCAGTTCTGTCACCACGGAAGCCACGGTGATTCGAGCAGGACAAAAACAGCGGCTCAACTCCTGCGATTTGGTGCCGGGAGATCTGGTGCTGCTGTCCTCAGGGGACAAGGTGCCTGCCGATATGCGCCTGATTCAGGGGCGGGGCCTGCAGGTGAGCGAGGCCGCCTTGCCCGGAGAATCAGTGCCGGTACAGAAATCTACCGAGCCCCTGGCAGCCAATACGGGTCTCGCCGATCGCACCAACATGGCCTTTGCCGGCAGCCTGGTGACATTGGGTCAGGCCAAGGGAATCGTGGTGGCGATCGGCAACCAGACCCAGACCGGAAAAATTTCCCGCCTCATGGGGCGCAGTACCGGGCTAGTCACCCCCCTGACTCGCAAGATCGAACAATTCAGCAAGCTGCTGCTCTATGTCATTCTGGGGCTAGCGGCTTTTATGTTTGCCGTGGTCAGGGGGCAAGGGGGCACTTGGGCAGAGGGCTTTAAGGCAGCCGTGGCCCTATCCGTGAGCGCCATCCCCGAAGGACTGCCCGCCGTCGTCACTGTGACCCTGGCGATCGGGGTAGGGCGTATGGCTAACCGCCATGCCATTATTCGCAAGCTGCCCGCGGTTGAAACCCTGGGTAGCACCACCGTGATCTGCTCGGACAAAACCGGCACCCTTACCGAAAATCAGATGACCGTACAGCTCATCTATGCAGGGAGCGAAACCTACCAAGTCAGCGGAGTAGGCTATGTTGCGGAAGGGGCGATTCTCAAAGCCGGCCATCCGGTACAGCCAGACACCCAGCCATCTCTACGGGCCTGTCTGCAGTGCGGCATGCTTTGCAACGATTCCCACCTGCAAGAAACCGAGGGCCAGGTATCTGTGGCCGGTGATCCAACGGAAGGGGCGCTGATTGTGTCTGCCCATAAGGCGGGCCTGACTCTACCGATGCTGGAGGATGCCCTGCCCCGGCTGGATACGATTCCGTTTGAGTCCCAGTTTCAATACATGGCGACCCTGCATGGGCTCAAGAACCAGCCCGATCGCCGCCGGATATACCTCAAAGGCTCAGTGGAAGCGGTCTTGTCACGGTGCCAGCGACAGCTTGATGCCCAAGGGCAGCCGGTCGAGCTAGACTCCGCAGCAATCGAGGAGGTGGCCCATGAATTGGCTAGCCAGGGACTGCGGGTGCTGGCCTTTGCCCAGAAAGACGTGAGTCTGCCCTTAGACCAGATTGACCCCGAGCAGCTAGAACCAGACCTGGTGTTTCTTGGGCTCCAGGGAATGATTGATCCCCCCCGGGAGGCGGCGATCGCGGCCGTGCACACCTGTCAGACAGCGGGCATTCAGGTGAAGATGATTACTGGCGACCATGCCCTCACGGCGGGGGCGATCGCCCGTCAGATTGGCCTCCATCACCGCGCCGACGCCCCGATTTTCACCGGTCAGGCCCTGGCAGCCATGGCAGCCAACGAGTTAGCCAATGCCCTAGAGACCAGCGCTGTGTTTGCCCGGGTGGCCCCCGATCAAAAACTCCGGCTGGTGGAAGCGCTCCAGTCCCAGGGGGAAATCGTCGCGATGACCGGGGATGGAGTAAATGACGCACCCGCCCTGAAGCAGGCGGACATCGGCGTGGCCATGGGCATCAACGGCACGGAGGTGGCCAAAGAAGCCGCCGATATGATCCTGACCGACGATGACTTTGCCTCCATCGAGGCGGCGGTGGAGGAAGGACGCACCGTTTATGGCAATCTGCTGAAGACCATTGGTTTTATTCTGCCGGTCAACGGCGGCGAGGCCCTGACGATTCTGGGGGGAATTTTGGTGGCGGCTACCCTGCCAATTTTGCCTGTACAGATTCTCTGGGTAAACATGGTCAGCTCAGTAGCCCTCAGCGCCACCCTGGCCTTCGAACCGAAAGTTCCCGGCACCATGCAGCGCTCACCCCGTCGCCCCAACGAGCCACTGCTCTCCGGCAAGTTGCTCTGGCGGGTGCTGGTGATTTCGGTGTTTAACTTGGTGGCCGTGTTCGGCATGTTTGAGTGGGTGTTCCAGACCACCGACAACCTGAATCTGGCTCGCACCATGGCAGTTCATAGCCTGGTAGCTGCCGAAACTTTTTACCTACTGAGCATCAGCCAGTTTGTCCCTTCCCTATTGGCCCGCTGCCAGCAGCCTGGCCGCGACGTTGCCTTTGTACCCGCGATCGGGGTAATGGCGGTGGTTGGGTTCCAGGTGGCCTTCAGCCAGGTGGCCTGGATCAACTCCCTGTTCGACACCCAGCCCCTAACCCTGATTCAGGCAGCGCTCTGCATCGGTGCCGGACTTCCGGTGATCGTGCCAGCCCTGATATTAAAGCGGCTAGCTCCCTTAGCTTAGAAAACAGAAGCCCGCCAGCCTGCAGAGATGACAGAGATTGATCCCCTAGGTTCTCGAATATCTCGCCCATGTCTCGCTAACTAACAGCCCTGGAGCTGGGCGATCTGCAGCAGCATCTGATCGATTAACCGTCGCAGCTGGCTGGCGTGAACATTGGCGTGGTTGATCAGAATGCTCACCACCAAAGCCTCGGATTGGGGCGGCATCAGGTAGGCGGTCAGGGAAACATTGCCAGTGAGGGCTCCGGTTTTGCCCCGCAAATTACCGGCCAAGACCGTGCCGCCGAGGCGATTGCGCAGGGTGCCGCTAACTCCGGCTACGGCCAGGGAATCGAGAAACACCTGCCGCTGGGGATGGTGAGCCATGACCTGGAGCACCGATACCAGGGCCCGGGGGGTGGCCAGGTTTTGGCGGGCGATGCCGGACCCGTCTACCAGCTCAAAGCTAGCGGCGGGAACCCCCAGGGATGCTACTGATGCGACGATCGCCCCGATCCCCGCATCAGTAGCATCTAAAGCATCCGGATCAGTGGCCATGCCCAGCCCCTTGAGCAACGCCTCGGCATAGAGGTTATCGCTGTCCTGATTGGTGGGCACCAGCAGCTCAGACAGGGGGGCTGACTCCACCGTCGCCAGCGCCCTTAGCCCCTCAGTGGGGGGGCGATCGCTAGCAGCGGTAGTACTGCCGACCGCAATTCCAGACTGCTCCAGGGTATGGGCCAGCTGCTCCACGAAATAGTCAGCGGGTTGAGGATTGGCGATTTCCCAGCGATCGACTCCGTGGTCGGCAGCTAGCTGGCCCTGCACGACCAGGGCTGGCCGTCCCCAGCTGCGAAACACCTGAGTGTTGCTATCGGAACCCCTGGCCCCGGTGCGACCATGGTTCTCAATGGCCCAGGTCGGAGCCCAGGTCGGTTCGGCCCAGCTCACTCCCAGGGGTTCACCGGCTGCCCCAGGAGACAACACAACTTCGAAGGCATTGCCATTCAAGATCAAGCTGTTCACCGGAGCCCCGTAGTCGGCCTGCACGTCCTCCCATTCCCAGTTGGGGTTGTAGGCCGATCCGGGGAAATAGCTGTCGTCCCCAATCAGGCGACTCACCTGGCTAATACCGGCCACGTGCAGCTGATCGCCCAGGGCTTGCAGGTCGTCGTGGCTAAAGCTGGGATCGCCCCCACCGACCACCACCAGGGGCTGCAGGCCGGGTTGACCACTGCCGTAGACGGTGGTGCGAAAGCGAAAGTCTGGCCCTAACCGGTCCAGGGCGGCGGCGGTGGTGAATAGTTTGGTGTTAGAAGCCGGGACAAAAAACTGGTCGGCATCCCGGGCATAAATATCCCGTCCAGCCTCGGTTGCCAGCAGAATCCCCAGGCGGGCCGATCGCAGCTCTGGGGCCGTAGCCAGGGTTTCCATGGCCGGACCCAGCTGGGCTTCACAGAGGGCAGCGACGGAGCTGGGCAGTAGACCCACCCACCCAGCAGCAAGGGCAAGTCGCTTGAGGATACCGAGGGCGCGACCTGATCTCCCTGGCTGCGCCACCCCTGTTACCAGAGGGGGCAGGGGAAATCGCCTACAGCGTAACCGGCGACTCCACGTAGACCGTGGGATCCTGCATGGTGAACTCAATGCCATAGCTCTTCAGCTGCTTAGAGATGTTGCTGTTGGCTAACTCTAGCAGCCGTTTGCGCAGCTCGATGGAATTATCATTGGAACCCAGAATGAAAAACGTCACCCGGGCCCGACTGGCGCGAAACCGGCCATTACCGTTGCCATTGCCGTCTCCGGTCTGGGTAAAGTTGATGCTGGTGCTGCCGGGGTCAATGCCAAACAGGGAGTCGGTAGACTTGGTCACCACCTGCTTCACCAGGGCCGCATCTTCTTCCGCCAGGGGTCGCAAGAAGTCCATGTACAGCATTACCATCACCTTCTTGGCGCGGCTGACATTCTCGATTTCCCCGGTGACCAGATTGGAGTTAGGCACAATAATCAGGGTGCTCTTAGCGGCGGTGCGAATCTTGGTGGAGCGCAGGCCAATGGACTCCACCCGGCACAGCTGCTTATCTCCCAGCCGAATATATTCCCCTGGCACGAAGGGGCGATCTAAGTAGAGCACAATCGTACTGAGCAGCTGTTCTAAGATTTTTTGGGCCGCCAGACCCACGGCAATGCCGCCGATGCCCAGGCTGGCAATCAGGCCAATTAGATTAAAGCTTTGGCTCTGGGCAAAGGCCAGCACCGCAATGAAGCCAATCACCACGTTCGCCAGGGTTTCAAATACCAGCAGCAGCTCATCCACTTCTCGGCCCAGCCGTCTGAGCAGATCAATGCCATAGATGCGCACAAACTGGCGAAACAGCCGCGAGGCCAGCCAGGCCACGCTGCCGATCGCCGCCAGATCAAAGGCTTCGCCAATGTGCAGGCCCAGATCGGGGTCGCCCGTTTGGGCTAGGGCCTCGCGCCACAGGGCTTTAAGAACAGTCCCCGATATTTGCTGGTCGGGATCGCTCAGCCAGGCGCGATCGATGCCCGCTGCCGTACAGAGAGAGCCAATATCAACCCCCTGGGCTGCGGCGTACTGCACAATATCTCGCACGATCGCCGCTGAGAACTGAGCCTCTGGCATGCAATGACGCTCCCATTGCTTTTGAGTTCTGGCGCGAATTTTGGCGGCTGGCGTTTGAAGTCAACATTGTGGCGCTTCGCGTCAATTGGTCTCTAGTCCCTCGACCTTACCGTTAGAGTACACCGGCAGATTAGCTCGCCGGGACAATCCTTCAGGACTTATCAATTGCTGCCCCTTCTACATCAATGTTTTCTATGGCTAATATTTCTGGCTCTATTCACCTCAATCGGCTGCTGCTAGCGGTAGTCTTTACCTTTTTAGTCGCCGATGCCCTGCCCCATCCTCATCTCGGGCCAGGGGCGATCGCATTCAAGATTGATCAGTTTCAAACGTTGCTTCGACGCTAGAGCACCGTGTATCTC
>PYEQ01000261.1 GCA_003017785.1 filamentous cyanobacterium CCP5
GTGTACGGAGGTGATTCATGGGATGCATGCGATGGGCAGGTAGTCCCTTCTGGTAGCCTAAAAAGGCTGCGACTGAAATCCTCTCCATGGAACAAGACCTGCGATTGGAACTGGCTGAAATGGTAGAACCGGCGGAGTGGAGCTGGCTGAGCCCCCATGCGACGCGGGATGCGCTGGTGGTGGTGGACAAGCAGCTGGATTTGGTGGATGTGGGCTATGCGATCGCCACGGATGATGTAACTAAGGTCAACCGGTGGATTTCTGAAGCCCTACTGGCCAAGCCCACGGCTCAGCAAATGGCTAGCTGGATAGAGGCGGAAAGAAAGCGGTTTAAGGCATTAATTGTGCAGCCCTATGTGCTGGTGCAGGATAGTGTCACGCCATGACCCCGGAAAAAACGCGTGGGCGACTCTTAATCGATCCTCGCGAGGGCTCTGTCGAGGATGCCGGGGCTGTGAGCCTTTGGGATCGGCTGAATAACCTGGTCCTGCTGAAGCTGCTTTTGCTGTTTGCCTGTGGCTGGGCGGCAGTCACTGTGCTAGCTTATTTCGAGCTGGTGGTGGTGATTTTTGTAACGTCTACGATTTTGGCGTTTTTGCTCAATCATCCGGTGCACTGGCTAACCCGCTGGATGCCCCGGGGGGTGGCGGTGGTGGTGGTGTTTTGCCTGACCCTGATTGTGCTGATAGCACTGGCTGCCACCATTGGGCTGGCGGTGTTTGCCCAGGGGCAGCGGTTAATTGATAGCATTGGCGAGTTTTTGGCCACGTTAGGGCCCTGGGTGCGATCGCTGGAAGTGGCCCTAGAGTCCTGGAACCTAACGGTGGATTTGGGCTCCCTGGAGGGACAGATTAGGGAGCAGGCGCTGGGCCTGCTGGGGGCCGGCATCGGGCTGTTGCAGGGGGCGCTGACTAACTTCGTGACGGCAATTTTGATTGCCGTGATCACCCTGTTTATGTTGCTGGACGGGGAGCGGATCTGGTGGTGGCTGTTGAACTGGCTGCCGATGGACAGGCGCGATCGCTTCAACGCCACGGTGCAGCACAACCTGCTGGGATTTTTCTGGGGCCGTCTATTGCTTTCCCTGTTCTTTGGGGTTTCCACCTTTGTGGTGTTTTTGCTGCTGGGGGTGCCCTTTGCCCTGGTGCTGGCGGTAACGGCAGGGCTGTTTGATCTGATTCCAGGCATTGGGGCCACCCTGGGGATCAGCCTGATCTGCCTATTGCTCCTGTCTCAGAGCGTATGGCTGGCGATCAAAGCCCTGGTGGTATGCGTGCTGCTCCAGCAGGTAGAAGAAAATCTGCTGCTGCCCCATATCATGCGGGACTCCCTGGACATTAACCCGGTGGTGATGTTTTTTGCCCTGATTGTGGGGGCCCGCATTGCCGGACTTTTGGGGGTGTTTTTGGCGATTCCGGTGGCGGGGGTGATTGTTAGCTGGCTAGAAATCGAAGAGATGCGGGGGGGAAGAGCCTTGACCCCCACTATAGATTCTCAGCAGGGGGGGCAATAAGCTGAGAAAATTGGGCAGATATGCCAAGTCTGGATCGAAATCTAAAGTTGATTCCCCGTGGACGCTTTACTGTTTGGACTTGGACCCTGTATGCACGGATGTCCCCATGAGTCGCGTTTCTCCCCCTCAGCCCCAGCCCCAATCCCAGCGCCTCCGGTTTTATCGGCAGCCCCAGGCCTGGCTGTGGGCCTTCTGGAAGTTCACCCGACCCCACACCATTATTGGCACCAGCCTGAGCGTCTGGGGCCTGTTTGGGATGGCCGCCGCGATCGCCCCTGGTCTGCCCTCGGGGTTGGCCGTCGTGCGGCTAGTTGGTCTCGCCTGGTTAGCCTGTCTGGCTGGGAACGTCTACATCGTGGGGCTCAATCAGCTCGAAGACATCGCCATTGACCGGGTGAATAAGCCCCATCTGCCGCTAGCGTCAGGGGAGTTTGCCCGCCAGGATGGCCGCTGGCTGGTGGCCATTACCGGGGCGTTGGCCCTAATCGCTGCCGCCATCGGCGGCCCCTGGTTGCTGACTACGGTGGGAATCAGCCTGGTGATTGGTAGCGCCTACTCCTTGCCACCCATCCGCCTGAAGCGGCACCCGTTTTGGGCTTCGTTCTGCATTCTGGCGGTGCGGGGGGCGGTGGTGAATCTGGGGCTATTTCTGCACTATAGTCAGGGCCTAGGGCTAAATGCTGGGATTCCGGCCCATGTGTGGGTGCTGACCGGGTTTGTGCTGATATTTAGCATTGCGATCGCCATTTTCAAGGACATTCCCGACATCGAGGGAGACAAGCGCTACGGCATTCGCACCCTGTCGGTGGCCTTAGGACAGCGCACGGTATTTAATATTGCCCGAGGGGTACTGACGATTTGCTACGCCGGTGTAGCCCTGGCAGCCCCCTGGTTAACCCTGGTCAACCGTCCGTTGCTAGTAGTCGCTCACCTACTAGTCCTGGGGCTGTTTTGGTGGTTGAGTCTGCGGGTAGAAGGCTTTAAGGGGGGCGCTTCTCCCCGCCAAACTATGAGCTATCCAGCGTTTTATCAGTTTATTTGGAAGCTCTTTTTTATCGAGTACGTGATGTTTCCGCTCATTTGCTGGCTGGGATAGACTTGAGGCGATAACCCTGCACAGGGTGTCACCATGGTGGACCTGACTTGCTACGGGTGCGGCTTGAGGACTGGCCAAGGTTCTGCGCGCTTTTCACCGTGGTTTCAGGAACTATAGGGAGAATTCCGGAGTGACCTTAGATTAGGACACCCGGCCATGTTCTGGACTCCTGTCGGCTATGCCATCTGCCAATCCAACCGTATTGTTACTGCTTGATTCGGGCCCTAAAGGCGCTGACTATCGCAGCTGGCTGCTAGCGGCTGACTGGCAGGGAACGGTCTTTGTCAAAACCTTGGATCAATGGGTTGGGGCTGGAGCGATCGCGCCCACCGAGTCTCACGGGCGCGTGCCTAAGACCCGGGGGCTAGCGGCGGATGCCATTGAGCTTGAGCCTGCTATCCCCCATATCGTTACTCACATTACTGACATTGCCGCCGATATTGTCGTCTTAGATCGGCACGCCTATGGCGCACTCTGGCAGCCGCTACAGGCGGCCTGGCGATCGCCTATCCCCTGCCTGGTGCTGTTAGATCAAGACGATCAAGCCCTGGCGACGACGGTGCTGGCCTCTGGCGTGCAGGACTACCTGGTCGAATCTCAGCTCAACGGTACCCGGCTACGACACACGATCTCCCTGCTGTGGCAGCAGGCTCAGCTCCAGCAGGGCCTGCAGGTATGCCAGCGCCAGGACGTCTTCGCACAGGCGGCGGTCGGCATTAACCAGGCAGATCGACAGGGACGATTTATCCGGGTCAATCAGCGCTTTTGCGATCTGCTGGGCTACAGTGAAGCCGAGCTGCTGCAGCTTACCTATCAGGCCGTTACCCATCCCGACGACGTGGCGGCGCAGATAGAGCAGCAGCAGCGATTGTTTCGTGGCGAGAGCGATGCGGTTAGCCTAGAAAAACGGTATCGCGCTAAAGATGGGCACTATGTTTGGACTCGGGTCACCCTATCGGTAGTCATCGACCCGACAACGGGGTCGGTTAATGATCTTGCGATTGTCGAAGACATTACCGCTCAAAAACAGGCTCAAATCGAGTTGAGTAAAAGCGAAGCTAGGCTACAGGAAGCACAGCAGCTGGCCAGCATCGGCAACTGGGAATTTGACCTGGCGACCAGGGAAATCGTTTGGTCGAGAGAACTCCTGCGCATGTACGGCCTGGATGAATCGATCCAGGGACCGACCTTCGATGAATTTGCGGAGCGGGTCCATCCAGAAGACTGGCCAGCTCTCTCTGCTGCGTTTCAGCAGACTATCGATACAGGAATTCCCTACACCTTGACCCATCGGATTGTTCGCCCCGATGGAACGGTACGCTACACCTTTTGCAGGGCCCAGGCAGTCTTTGATGATCACGGCCAGGTAGTTAAGCTATTTGGGGTTTCTCAAGATGTGACTGAAGCTAGAACTGCCGAAGTGGCGCTGCGGGACAGCGAGCACCGCCATCGGACCCTGGTGAATGCCCTGCCCGATTTGCTGATTCGGATGAACCGGCAAGGGATTTATCTAGACTATTGGGATTCGGCGGGCATCTCCTACTTCTCAGAGGTCAAGCTTGGCTTAGATTCCAGCCAACAGGGATTCCCCGTCGAGCTGACCCAAGAGAAACTGAGCCATATTCATCGGGCGCTGGCCACCGGGGAACTGCAGGTGTATGAGCAAACTCTGCCCCTAGACCATGGGCAGGCGATTGAAGAAGTCCGGATTGTCCCCCTGACAGCCGACGAAGTGCTGGTGCTAGTGCGCGACATAACGGCGCGTAAACAGGCGGAACTGGCCCTGCAGCAGCTGAACCAGGAGCTAGAGCAACGAGTGCAGCAGCGCACGGAAGAACTGGCGAGATCAGAAAAGGATCTCCGGACCGTTTTTAACAATGTCTACGATGCGATTTTTATCCACGATTTAGACGGCACCATCATCGACGTCAACGATCGGGCCCTAGAGCTCTACCAGGCATCTCGCGATCAGCTGATCTCTTTAGGGATTGCCGACCTGTCAGCTCCAGACTTGCCCTTAGAGCTTGGTCTAGATTATTTGCGCCGGGCCCATTTGGGTGAAAGCCTGCGGTTTGAGTGGCGATCATGGCGGCTCGGAGAGGGAGAGCCCTTTGACGCAGAGGTATCGCTGCGGGGCGTCCAGCTGGGCAATCAATCGGTAGTCATCGCCGGGGTCCGCGACATCAGCGATCGCAAACGCACAGAAAGTCAGCTCCAGGCAGAAAGGCTGCGGCTGCGGCTAGCCCTTAATGCCGCCGACATGGGCACCTGGAGCCGGGTACTGGCGACGGACAGGCTGATTTGGTCTGATAAAACCCAGCAGATTTTCGGGTTTGAGCCAGGGACATTTCCTGGCGATCTGCAGACCTGGATTGCCATGATTGATCCCCGCGATCGCGATCGCGTCCTCCAGGCTGCTACCCGCACTCTGGAGACCGGAGCTCCCTATCGGATGGAATATCGCATCCGCCGCCGAGACGGTGAGCAGCGCTGGCTGGCCGCTTCGGGATTTATGCCTGAGGTTGAAGTTTTCTCGGAGCGACAGCTGATTGGCGTCGTTACCGACATTACTGACCGCAAGCAGGCAGAGACATCCCTGATCGAGAGCGAAGAACGACTCCGAGCGACTTTCGAACAGGTTTGTGTCGGCATCGCTCGCTGCGATTTAGACGGTCGAATAGTGGAGGCCAACCAGAAAATCTGCGACATCATGGGCTACGAATCAGCCGCTGAGCTGTGTAAAAAGACCTATCTAGAGATCACCCATCCGGATGATCTGGCGGTTGATCAGGCCCAGGTGGCACGACTGCTGAGCGGGGACGCTTCCAATTTTGTGATGGAGAAGCGCTATCTTCGACGAGATGGCACCGTCGTCTGGGGCAACCTGGCCGTTGCCGTAGTGCGGGACCAGGAAGGAGCCCCTAGGTACTGGGTGGCTGTGGTGGAAGACATTAGCGATCGCAAGCAGGCTGAGCAAGCTCTGCTCAAAATGAACGCCGAGCTCGAAACCCGAATTAGCGATCGCACCGCAGAACTGGTAGAGGCAAAAGAAGCTGCCGAAGCGGCGAGTCGGGCAAAGAGCAGCTTTTTGGCCAATATGAGCCATGAATTGCGCACTCCCCTCAACGCCATTCTCGGCTTTAGCCAGCTCATGGGGCAAGACTCATCCCTGTCCAGCCAGCACCTGCAAGAGCTGCAAATTATCAACCAAAGTGGAGAGCATCTGCTCAGGCTGATTAACGACATTCTCGACATGACCACGATTGAGGCGGGAAAGATTACCCTGACGCCGTCTACCTTCAAGCTAGCGCCGCTGCTCCACGAGCTAGAAAATATGCTGCGCCTCCAGGCCGAGTCAAAGGGGCTGCGCTTAATAATCAGCTACCCTCCTCAGCTGCCCCGCTGCATTCGGACCGATGCCCATAAGCTGCGACAGGATTTGCTTAACCTCCTCAGCAATGCGCTCAAATTTACCGAGGTCGGCCAGGTTATCCTGCAGGTTGAGGCTGTTCAACCCGCACCGTTAGACCTAGCCAATAACTGCGTTGCTGTTGGGGATCTGCCCTCACAAGGCCTGCCCACAGAAGACTCGTTGCTAACCGTGCCGCTGCGCTTTCAGGTGATGGACACCGGCATTGGCATTGCCCCAGAAAACCTTGACATCCTGTTTGAACCCTTTGCCCAGGCGGCTAGCGTTCTACCCCAGGAAGGCACGGGGTTGGGCCTATCGATCAGTCGCCAGTTTGTTCGACTGCTGGGCGGCAATCTCGAGGTTACCAGCCGAGTGGGAGACGGATCGACCTTTGCTTTTGAGATTCCTGTGCAGGTAGTTGCCGCCGCTGCGATTGAAACGACTGGCTCACCCCGCCGGGCCGTGGCGATCGCCCCTGGTCAACCTGAATACCGCATTCTGATTGTTGAAGATAACCGGGTCAACCAGCTATTGCTCAGCAAGCTGCTGAAAGATCTAGGGTTTACCGTAAAAACTGCCGCCGATGGTCAAGCCGCAATTGATTGTTGGCAGGTCTGGCAGCCCCATCTGATCTTTATGGATATTCGCATGCCTGGCAT
>PYEQ01000262.1 GCA_003017785.1 filamentous cyanobacterium CCP5
GTGTTGATAGTACCTCGGAGAATCTGACAAAACGTTGGCAGCGCCATCGCCCTCACCTGATCGGGGGCGATGGCTTCCCAAGCAATCAGCGGCCAGGGGCGGGGACGGGGATAGTAAAACTGCTGGGGCAAATCTTCCAGGCGATCGCTGAGGACATCGGGTCTGAGGTAGCGATCGCTGAGCCTTCGAATGCGCTGGCCCACAGGCAGGGGAAGCGTCCAGGGACCGGCCAAGTCATCTCCCGCCAGGACTGGATGATTGCCCGTCGGTAACAATAAAACCATGGGTATAAACCATAACGATCAGCTCCACTGTAGAAACGGTCGCCCCGCCCAGTCAGTCGGCGAAAGTCGGGACTTGATCCCTGAGAGCCTGCTCCAAGTCGGAAAAAGTCGGCTGGCCTGTCCTGGTGGCACCATCACCCACCGGGTAGGCTAAAGTGGAAACTCAGCACCCTGGACATCGATGGGAGCCGACGCCGCGCTAGAACTGGTGGATTCGCTGGTACACGCCGCCACTGGGGGGCACCTCAGCGATTTGCAGCGGACTATCTTTCAGCAGGTCTGGCAGGGGCAAAAATATTTTGATATCGCCAGCCGGTTTGGCTACACCGAAGGCCACGTTAAAGACGTAGCCTCCCAGCTATGGCGGCTGCTATCAAAAGCCTGTGGCGAAAAAGTCACCAAAGCCACGCTCAAATCAGCAATTCAGCGCCGACTACGGTCTGTAAAATCGCTCACGCCGCCGTTCCAGACCCCGGAAACTACGCCCATTCAGACCGATAAGCGATCGCTGCTGGGCCGAGAGGCCGAGATCGCAACCCTCGATACTCTGATAGGCCAAAACCACCGGGCAATCGTGATTCAAGGGGAAGGAGGTCTTGGCAAAACCACCCTCGCCCAGCACTACCTCGCCAGTCGCCCCTTTGACCGCGTTCTGGAGCTACCCATGGCCCGGGAAACCGCAGACATTGTGCCAGCGGAGCGAGTGGTCGAAGAATGGCTGCGGCAGGATTTTGGGATAGAGCCCGGACGAGAATTGGGGGTCACCCTGGATCGGCTGCGGCGGCAGCTGCAATCGTGCCGCGTGGGCGTGCTGATCGATAACCTCGAACCAGCCCTGGATAGTCGCGGTCGGTTTGTAACCGGCCAGGGTCGCTATCGAGAACTGCTGCGGGTGCTGATCGACCACCGCACCCCCACGGTTACTCTGCTCACCAGTCGAGATCGCCTCTGTGAGCCCGGCCTATCGGTGGTGCACTATCGCCTGCCCAGCCTTTCACCCCGGCACTGGGCCCGCTGCTTTCAACGGCAAGGGCTGGTCGCGGAGGATGCCGTTCTGGAGGCAATCCACGCCGCCTACGGTGGCAACGCCAAGGCCATGGAAATCCTCAGCGGCGTCATTCTGGCTGACTTTGAGGGTGACGTCGCGACCTACTGGCAGTCCCAGAGCCAGAACCTGCTGTCTCCAGTCGAATTGCAAAACCTAGTGGACAGCCAAGTCCGCCGTCTTCAAGCTCTCGATCCGGCCGCCCACCAAATTTATTGCCGCCTGGGAGCCTATCGCTACCAGCAGGTGCCGGTGCCGCGATCGGCCATAGCGGCCCTGATGACGGATTTCCCCCCGGAGCGTCACGGGGCAATTCTGACCTCCCTGCGCAATCGATCTCTGCTGGAACAGGCAAAAGACCGCTACTGGCTGCACCCGGTGGTGAGGGCCGATGCGATCGCCCGTCTCCGGACTACTCCCGACTGGGAACGGGCCAATCGCTGGGCCGCTCAGTTCTGGAGCGATCAAACCGAACGAATTCTGACCCTAGAAGACGCCATCCAGGCATTAGAGGCCTACTACCACTATGTCGCCATTGGCGACTATGCCGCCGCTGGCCGGGTGTTGCTCCACAGCCGCGACAACCAGTGGCGGCAGTTTTTGCCATTGGGCAGCACCCTCTACCGCATGGGCCTGATTCAGCCCGTGCTGGAGGCCACGACCACTGTGCTGGAGCGGATTTCCCCTGATAGCTCTGACGCCAGCGAACTGTATAACCTACTCGGTGACCTGTGCTGGATTACCGGTCAGATTTCCCGGGCGATCGCCCACCAGCAGCAGTCCCTCGCCATTGCCCAAAGCTGTTTCGACCAGACTCCAGCAGAAGCCCCCCACCGCCGCTACTGTCTGACCCTGCTGGCGATCGACGCCCAGCTCAGTCTAGGGCTGTACCACCTGGATCGTTGGGAATTGGCAGCCGCCGCCAGCCAGTTTCAAACCGTGATCGACCAGTCAGCCCACGGCCCCCACCAGCGCTGGGCCGAAAAAGCCACCGCCTGCCTGGCCCTGGTCATGGCCCACCAGGGCAATCGCTCCGCTGCGGCCGCCCTGGCGGCTCAAACCTACGGCCCCATAGCCGCCCATCCGGCAGGGCGAAACGCGTTTTTCGTTTACATTTTGGGACAAACCTTTTGCCTGCTGGAGCAATATGACCTGGCCACCGAGTTACTGACCAGCGCTGCCGTAGCCGCCGAAACAGGACACTTTCTCCAGATTCAGGCAAATGCTCTGGTGGGCCTGGGTCAGGTCGCACGCCAGCGGCAAGACTGGCCCACAGCCATCGCCCAGATTGAGACCGCGATCGCCCTGCTTGATGACTTAGGCGCCAAGTGCGATTTAGCCGAAGCCCACTATCAGCTAGGCCTCACCCAGCAAGGGGCCAGCTCAGGTCGACCCCAGGTCCATTTCGCCCAGGCCATCCGGCTGCTGGGGGAAATTCAGGCTCCCAAGCGTCTGGCTAGGGCCCAGGCACAGATGACGGCCCTGGCTGCTATTCCTCCAGAATCTTCGGCACCTTAAAGTAGTCATCCTCACGCTCAGGGGCGCAATCGAGGATGCGATCGCGATCGCTAAAGGACTCCAGGGCGTCCGGACGGGTAATGTTGCTAAGTTCCACAGCCCGGGTAGTCGGCTCAACGCCTTCGGTGTCGAGCTGGTTCAGCTGCTCAAAATACTCCAGAATTTCGCTGAGCTGACTGGTGAACTGCTGTTCCTCATCGGGGGTCAGCTCCAGCCGCGCCAGCAGAGCTACCTTCCGCACCTGTTCAAGATCGATCATGGCTTAGAAAAAGACGTCTGTTTTCATCCGACCGGTGTTCTTCAGCCAGTTTTGAGCCTCGATGTAGTTATTGGGGGCGATCCGAATCGCCTCCATCCAGCACTGGGCGGCCTCATCGTAAAAGTTCTGAGCTGCCTTATCGTCACCGGCTTCCTCGGCCCGCTCCCCCTGGTAGTGATAGATCACGGCCATGTTGTTGAGGGCCTGACACATGCGGGGATTGAGGTCGAGGGCTTCCCGGTACCGGGCCATGGCCCGGTCGTGCTCACCGTTACTAGCGTGGATCAGGCCAATGTTGTAAAGAATAAAGCTCTTATCGTAGGGATCTTCTTCCAGCCTGAGGGCTTCGTTGTAATTGTCGAGGGCCTCGGCATATTCCCCTTCTGCCTGGGCCGACATGCCGTCGCGGTAGTAGGCAAAGGCTTCCTTGGCGCTCTGCTTGGTGGGCAGAATCTTCAGAATGATGTCTGCCATCACCGTAAAGGACTTGTCGATGAAGTTGTCGTTACGCTGGGTTCTGGGCATGGGTACAGACGCAGGATAAGCGTGCAGTTCTAAGCCTAGCAAAGAGCGCAGCAGTTTTTCTGAGGCAGCCCCCCAGACCGGCGATGCGGCCCAGCAAGCGATCATCTGACTTGCCACTGGCTTAGGTTCGTTTCTGGGTGAAGGACCATTGCCGTAACAGGCAATCAACTGGAAATCCTCGACTGTCTGGGCCGGGGAGGCCATTGCCCGGAACAAAGACAGCTAAAACTGGTGACGAGCCAGCACGCCGTTGCCAATGCCTGGACTCGATGGCGATGCCAGCCTAGGCCGATGGGGGCCGATGGGCTTTGATTTGATCGTCCAGGTAGATAACTAAATCGGCTAGCGTGACATAGTTACGCTCGTCAAAGCTGTCAGTAATATCGATGCCGAAGGCAGCATTGACGTCCTCGCGGAGCACTAACCCCCAGTCAAACCAGCACACCAGGGGAAAATGTAAATCTTCTAGCAGGCGATCGCTGGGCCGAGTGCAGCCGATGCGCAGCCCTGAATATTCTCCTAGCTGTCGATATAAAAACCGGGTCAGGGCGGGGGATATGGGCTCAGAGACAGTCGGCGGACTCCAGCAGCGCCGCCGCCATTCCTCTACAGTGAGCAAGGGACGGGCCTTCAGCAGCTCATTGACCTGACCCCGAATAGCCCGATCGGGGCTCATCACTCGATAGTGTTTCAGGGTCTGCATCAAGTTCTGAAAATCGCGCCACATAAAGCTCCAAGGCATCCGGCTAGCTTTCTCCAAGAATGCCCAAGTCACCTTGAGAAGCGACGCAGCTCAGTCAGCAAGCCAGTCAGCGATCGCCGCTACCAGCGCGTCCACTTCCGACTCCAGGGTGAGGTAGTGCACACAGGCCCGCACGCAACTGGGATAGGCCAGGGTGCGCAAGAAGAAACCGTTGGTTTCTAGGTCAGCCACGAGCTGCTTGTGGTGAATGGGGGAAGGAACATCGTGATCGTCTAGCACCCAAAAGGAAACCAGTCCGGAGGCCGGGGGCTGGCTCAGCAGGCAGCGAATCCGAGGCATTTGGCTGAGCTGCTGCCACAGCCGCTGGGCCAGCTGACAAATGCGCCGATAGCGCTGGGCGGCATCTCCCCATTCCGCTGAAACTGCTAGGGCCCGTCGCAGGCCGCTGCGCAGAGCATAGTCAGCGGTGGCGACCTCGTAGCGATCGCCACCGGGTTTCCAGCCAGTGGGATTTCCTTCGGCATCCATGGTGATGCCGCGCCAGCCAATCATGGTGGGATGAATCTGATCGCGAATGCCTGGCCGCACATAGAGCCCGCCGATACCGGCTGGGCCACACCACCACTTATGGCCGGTAAACCCATAGAAATCGACCCCGGTTGCGGTGAGGTTCAGGGGCAGGCTGCCCACCGACTGGGCCGCATCCACCAGCACCCAGACCGGACGCGGACCGTGATCGTGACAGAGGCCGACGATGTCTTGGAGAGGCAGCACCTCCCCGGTATTCCACAACAGATGGCTGATCAGCAGCAGCCGGGTAGTCGGCCGTAAATACTGTTCGATGGTGGCCACCGGATCTACCGCCCCTAGCAGCGGGAATACGCTCGACTCCACCCCAAAGCGCCGACAGATTTCCTGGACGGCCGCCACAAGACCAGGATGCTCACAGTCCGATAGCAAAATGTGATCGCCAGGGCGCCACTCTATGCCCCACAGGGGAATGTTACAGCTGGCGGTGACGTTTTCTGTGAGAGTGATAGCCTCCTCGGGAGCGCCGACCGCCTGGGCGATCGCCCCACGGGTGAGATCCCCTTCCTGACGTATCCACTGGTTAATCTCCCCCGAAAACGGTCCCTCTTGCTGAATTTTGAGCTGTGCCTGTTGGATCGCCTCCAGGGCCGGCTGGGCTAGAGGCCCCTGACCACCGTAGTTGAAATAGGCTTTGTTCGTCAGTGCCGGAAATAGTTGACGATGATCAGCTAAAGGCACGCCTTGGGAAGAAACAGAGTTCATGGCAGCGGAAGAGAGACCGTTGATTGATCGGGTTCAACTTAGGTTTTGATCACTCTACAGCACCCTCCGAAGGGCTGCTTTCACCAACGCCACAGAGCCGGGCTTTTTCTGTCAACCCCCAGAATGCGGTATAACTGTCAATAGGCTGTGGAGATAGTCAGAAAATCTAAGCTGGCCCTTGTGGCAGAATTAATCCCTGCCAGCTGGTCTTTGAGAAGTTAACTGTCCTCAAATCGCCTTAGCAAACGTTCTAGCTTTCTGGACTACTGACCAGGCTTCTTTAGCTGTTTCCTTAAGCACTGCTTGCGCTCATGATTGTTGGCTCTCTCCCATTCCCATCGAGCGATCGCCTCCTGGCTCAAAAGCGGACGGTGAATCTGGGCCAGCCAGCCAGCCCAGTCACATTTTGGGGTTCTGCCCCCTTTAACGAGTCTTGTTGTCATTCCTTAGTTTTTTTTGTCAGCTAGCTACCCCCGGCCCCAAAGACCCAATCCAGGGGGTGGCCATGGGAGTCCCCTGAGGTTCCCGGCTGAGGTGGTTACGCCTACTCCCCACTCTCCACTCCCAGATTCTCGACTCCGCTGGCTGACTGACGATCTCCTGTTTCACTACCAGCGCTGTAGTCGCCGCACTTTTTTAGACCTCTATGGTGACGCTGGCACCCAGGATCCCCCCAGCGACTATCTGCAAAAGCTCAAGCAGGATAGTGCTGAGCATCGCCGTTCAATTATGCAGGACTACGACCCCTGCCGTCCGGTGTATCCCCGCGGGGACTGGGCCGCTGGCGCACGGGCAACGGAAGTGATGATGGCCGCTGGCGTGGAGGCGATCGCCAGTGGCGTGCTAACGACCACCGCCAGCCAGGATGGGGTACAGCTGGTGAGTCGGCCTGATCTACTGGTCAAGCTGCCGGGGTGGTCTCGCTGGGGAGATTGGCTCTACGCCCCCATCGACATCAAGCTGGGGAAAAAACCCAAACTCGACTATCAGATAGTGGCCCTATTCCACGCCTACGTGCTGTCACGGGTGCAGTGGGCCTGGCCCCAGG
>PYEQ01000263.1 GCA_003017785.1 filamentous cyanobacterium CCP5
AGATGTGTATAAGAGACAGGATCTCTCCGATGCCTTTGAGGTGAAAAATGCCACGGTGGTCATGGCTGACGTGGAGGCCGACAACGGGATAGTTCACGTCATTGATAATGTCATTTTGATGGGCTGATGTGGATAGAGGGCGATCGCAGCCAGAGCTTCAGTTGTTCGACTGGCTAGAACCAGCGGTTGAACGGCTCCCCCAGGACATCGACCCAGAACAGGCGATATTGTTCGGCTCCTGGGCAAGGGACACGGCCACCCGTAGATCGGATGTAGAGCCCAGTAGTCTGCTGAGAAAGGCCTCAAGGTAATCTGGATCGGCTCAGATTCGATCCCTGAGGCCTTTCCTGTACCCGGCTGATACGGGATTTGCCGGCTTACCCGGGCAGATTTTATTCCCGTGATTGAACCTGCTCCAGCCCTCGATAAGCCCTACATTCCGCCCCGCTATCCTGATGGCTTAGCCGAACTGACCCCAGCGGAGGCGTTCACTCAGTCGGAAGCTGTTGGGCAGCGATCGCCGCCCAACAGCTTCAAAATCAAGTTGAGCAATGGCTGATTTCAGCCCAGAAGACAGATTAGCGTTTCCGCTGGTGTCCAACGGGCAGCCCCCTAACAGAGCAGATCTCTAGGGGCTGCCCCGTTGAGAGCGATGGCAACCGCCTTCGAATTGGAGATGGCTCTAAACCTTCTTCAGCCAGCTAAACATCGCCCGCAGATCCTTACCCACTTCCTCGATTGGGTGCTCGGCTTCCCGGCGGCGCATGGCGGTGAAGCCCGCGTTGCCCGACTGGTTTTCTAGCACGAATTCCCGCGCAAACTGACCGGTCTGAATCTCGGTGAGGATTTTTTTCATCTCCTGGCGGGTTTCGTCGGTGATGATCCGGGGACCGCGGGTGTAGTCGCCATACTCGGCAGTGTTGGAGATGCTGTCGCGCATGTTGGCCAAGCCCCCTTCAACCACCAGATCCACAATCAGCTTCACCTCATGCAGGCACTCAAAGTAGGCCAGTTCTGGCTGGTAGCCGGCTTCCACCAGGGTTTGGAAGCCGGATTTGATCAGTTCGCTGAGGCCACCGCAGAGCACCACCTGCTCGCCAAACAGATCTGTTTCGGTTTCTTCCCGGAAGGTGGTTTCGAGGATGCCAGCCCGGGTGCCGCCGATGCCCTTGGCGTAGGCCATGGCCCGATCGCGGGCCTGACCGGTAGCATCCTGATAGACGGCGAATAAACAGGGCACTCCCTGGCCTTCGGTGTAGGTGCGGCGCACCAGGTGGCCGGGACCTTTGGGGGCCACCATCACCACATCTACTTCGGCTGGGGGCACAATCTGACCAAAGTTGATGTTGAAGCCGTGGGCGAACAGCAGCACGTTGCCCGGTTCCAGGTTAGGGGCGATCGCTTCCTTGTAGATTGATTTCTGCAATTCATCCGGCAGCAAAATCATAATCCAGTCGGCGGCTTTGGCGGCATCGGCGACGGGCTTCACCGTCAGACCCTCGGCTTCGGCCTTGGCAATGGAGCGGCTGCCTTCATAAAGGCCGACGATGACGTTGACACCGCTGTCTTTGAGGTTAAGGGCGTGGGCGTGGCCTTGGGAGCCGTAGCCAATGATGGCAACGGTCTTACCGTTCAATAGATCTAGATTGGCGTCAGAGTCGTAATACATGCGGGCCATGGGTGAGTTCTCCTTCCTCGACTAGCTGGGCTGTATGCGCTTAACCTGCAAGCCCCCTATCTTACCAAACCATCGGAACCGGAATTGACCTGATAGGCCCAGTAAAGGGCTTCTAAAAAGACATCGGCGGTCATTTCCGCAGGCAGGGTTTCCAGCTGAGTTTGATCCCGCAAGCGGCGGGCTAGGTGCAGGCTGACCTCTTCGTGGGCTTTGGCGGTCAGGGTATTCCGCCGCTGAAGGTATTGCCGCACGGTGGCAAAGTCATCGGGCGTGATCTGAGCAAAGTCCACCAGGTTGAGCAAATCGGTAGCGATCGCCTTAGCCCGTTCCGAAATCGTCAGCACCTGGCTGCGCCGGTTCGCTTCGTTCTGAACCACTAGGGTTCCGGCGAGCCAGTCGCCAACTCGCTTCTCCCGATCACCTAGGAGAATAAAAAAGAACCCGATGAATAAAATGTCATCCACGGGGCGCAGCAGCGATCGCAAGGTAGCCTGAAATAGTCGCGCCGGTTGACCGTCATCGCGAATCACGCGGATATTGGCGTAGCGCTTGCCTGGGGTCTGGCCGTACCAGTAGGTCTCAAAGCCCACAAAATAGCCGATGAAGATTCCAAACATCAGCAGGCTGATAATCGCCGTCAGCCACAGCCCCCCGGTTTCTTCAAACACCGATATGCCTGAGAACTGCACCAGCAACACCAGCCACAGCAGCACCAGCACCAGCAGCCCTGCGGCCAAAATGGCGTAGTCAATGGCCAGGGCCACCGCCCGACTACCGATGCCCGCCAGGGCAAACTCTAGCTCCACGCTCTCGGGGGTGCGAATCTTGACGGTATTGAACAGGGCCATAGTTGCTCCTGAGAGGCAAGGTTGATGATACTAATGCCATCCTGAACCGCATGATAGCCGGGGCAGCCAGACTTTGTTTTGCCGGTTGATGGTGATCCGCATGGGCGCTTTAAGCATAAATAATCACAAACTCCAACCCTCATAAACTGGTCTTAACCCAGGAAGCAAAATAAAATCAAAAAAACACGGTCCTTTGCCGACTGTAGTTGCCGTCGATGTCCCCATCCCAGCCTATGGCGCAATCGGTCATTACCCATCCCCTCGGGCTCGTTTTGCAAAAAGTCGGCCTGGTCTCGCCCGCCCAGATTCAGGTTGTTCTCCAGGATCAGCAGTATCAACCCAACCTCAGAATTGGTGACATCCTTGAATTGAGGGGCTGGGTAGATCGAGATGCGATCGAGTTTTTTGCCGAACAGTGGCCAAAATTGGCCCACCAGCCACGAAACCGGCCCATCGGCTACTACCTGCAGCAATCTACCCTGCTGGATTCAAACCAAATCCAAGATCTCCTTCAAGAGCAGGCCCAGGCTGGCATGCGCATCGGAGCCCTGGCTGTGTTACGGGGATGGCTCTCTCAAGAAACCCTGGATTTATTCATTCGCCACCTATCCCCAGAAGATGCTGGCGCTTCTCCCTTTGTCACCCATGGGCAAACCGGTCCGGCCAAATCAGTACCGTCACCCTCGGGTAAGCCTACCGCAAAGCCTGATCCCCAGCCCGAAGCATCGACCGGGCCAGAGCCCGGAGAAATTCCCTGGGTTGACTAGCTTTCGGCCGTTTCTAGGATCCTCACATTGCCGGCCTTTAATCGCCGCTTTCAATCACCTGCTCAATTTGAGCCAAAACCTGGCGAATCTCAAAGGCATCGGTGCCGCTGGGTCGTTCGTAGAGGTAGTGCTCCAGATCGCGGCGGGCTTCCGTTAGCCGCCCCTGCTGGTAGTAAAGCAGCCCGCGATCGCGGAGTTCTGAGGCTGCATGGGGAAACATCATCAAAATCCGATCAATAGCCCCTAGTGCTTGAGGCACATCGCGGTGATGCAGATAAATCATCTTCAGGTTGGCAAGCATCCGCATCAGAATGGCTTTTTTTGACACCTCCTCTAAATGGGCTGGCTGTAGAGCCGCTGATTCACCATAGACCTGCCGCAGGCGGTCCTGGCAGTCCTGTTCAAATAAGATTTCTCCTTGGTGAAAGGGATCAACATAAATGGCCATGGCTTCGAGGGTCGGACGAATCAAAAAATGTCCTGGCAGTCCCACCCCAGCCATCGGAAAATCGATGCGCTTAGCCACTTCCAAATAAATCAGCGATAGGGTGATGGGAATACCCACTCGACGCTCGAGGACCTCGTTCAAAAAGCTGTTGCGGGGATCGTAATATTCATGGGTATTCCCCTTAAAGCCCAAATCTTCAAAGAGGTAGCGATTTAGAGTGGCGATAATCTTCAGGGGATAGGATTCCTGAGGCAGCCGTTCCCGTACCTCTTCAGCCATCGTATCCAGGGCCTTGAGATAGGCTTTTATCTCTAATTCTGGATAGGCTTCTTGAGCAATATAGAGAGCGGCCTTAGCTAAATCTACCGACTCGTCGGGCTGCTGCACCTCTCGATAAAACTGTTGTCGCGCTACGGGAAATTCCATCAAATCGGTCTAGTAGTCTTTACCGCTGCCATAGTGCAGAGCGTCTAGCCAGCGATGACCATAGTAACGCTGAACCCCTGGTAAAGAATTGATTAGCGGCAAAATCATTACCCCAACCTTCTCCAGACCGGTATACCCTGCTAGCGCCCCATAGTGGCCTAGCCAGGGGACCAGGGCATCGATCCCAACGTGGGGAATAATCTTCGTCACCAGCCCTGGATGCTTCAACGAAGTCACGAGCAGTGTCCTCGCCAAGGGTAAGAACTTCACCACATCCTGCAGAAAAGGCTTGAGAACGTCGTCGCCGAGTCCGGCCATATCGTCAAAGATGGTGGCTAGCAGCTGATTGATGCGATGGTCTGGCACAGACTGATGGACGCCAACGCTCATGGACCGCTGAAACAGCCAGGTGACGGCCAGATTAGGCTGATAGGGCTGGAGCCAGCTGAGGCTAGAGCGGCTGAGGGCGTCAGCATTTAGAGCCTCGTCGACGCCCTGGGATAGCCGCGGCAGATGGCGAATCATAGCCCCAAATCCACCAAAGCTCAGGGGCGACTGGCTACCGCTGCTGTCCCCCACGGCTAGCAGCCGAGACCACTGATATTGGAGCGGACTATTGCGATAGCAGGGAAAGAAGCCAAACAGGGCTCGCCTGACCTGGAGGCTTTCCAGGGGAGTTTGCTGATACTCCGGCAGCAGTCGCCAGTAGTCTTCGAAGCAGGTTCGGAGACTGGGCCGTTCGGGGTGGGCATCCAGGTAGGTAAACATATAGGTCGTGCGCCCATCCTTGGCGGGGAAGGCTTCCCAAAAATACTGGCACTGGTTGCGAATGGGGGTAAAAGAGTAGATCAAATCTCCCGTGGAGTTATGGCTATAGCCGTCAGCACAGGTACCCACCACCAGACATACCCCATCGGGGCGTTGCCCCTGCCGCTGCTGGGCGGCAATCGGGGAGAAATGGCCCATGGCATCGACCAGTAACCGGGTTTTGTAGCTGCCGCTGGCCTGCACGTTCACGCCGTCGGGATGGACAACGGCCCCCTCGAAGAGGGTTTGCTCAAACACCTGGCCGCCAGCATTGAGAAATTTTTGCTTGAGCTGTTCGAGCAATACCACTGGGTCAACGCCGACGTTGAGCACATCCTCCACCCAGACCGGGTCGCCGCCATGAAACTGAATCCGGGCAGGATTGTATGCGCTGGCGATCGCCGCCTCTAGTTCTTTTGGGCTCAGCAGGCCCAGATCCACTAGCTCCTGCAGCTCTCGCCGAGAAATATTCCACTCTTGCTCTCGCCCCCGCAGGTCGCCTCGCTCTAGAATCGCCACCCGCCAGCCCCGCTGGGCCAGGGTAGCCCCTAGCATGACGCCTAGGGTGCCGCCGCAGATGACCACGTCCCAGTCCAACTCGCCTAAGGGGTTGGGGTGCTCTTTGATGACTTCGGGGACGGGAATGTTGCCCTGGCGATATTGCTGCCAGCGATCGTCGACATGCTCCAGACCTACCAGCGGATTACCGGGCACCGAGGCCAGCATCATTTCCGTCAGAGTCCCGCCCCGATCCATAGAGTCTGTAACCACATCAACGTCCTCATCCTACTGAGATTCCTGCAGATCAGGGGTCAGCCCCCTGTCAGATGCCTTTCTAGAACCGGGAATAATCCGGAGGTGAGCAGGCCAAACTTCCTCCATAATGGCCAGAGGGTTCGGGCTCGCCATGGACCATCAGCCGACCACTTCCCGCTGATCGAGCCTCTGGCAATTCGGGGCAGGCATCCTTAACTTCAGAACACCCCTATGAGCAAGGCAGTCAACTACTCTCTGCGAACCAACCCCTTTTATACCTATCGGGATCCGGAAACGGGCCATTGGGTAACGGTTGTCCCTGCAAACGACCGAATTGATCAGATGGCGCCCACCATTACAGCCCGTAAACTCCGCCTAATCGACGCCGAGGAATATTCTCAACTTCAGAACCCGACCCCGTAAGCTCAGGATTTATTCCTATCTTCCTGATCGACGACCCAAATAACTTAAAGTTTTGTAAAGTAGGCTGTGTAGGTTTTGGGATCTTAGGTTTGTCATGGTACTTCGCAAGCTGCTTCAGAGTTGTCTCAGTATTTGCCTGGTATTACTGTGCGCCTTCTCCGCTGCTGCCCCCGCCCAGGCTTTGGGTGGGCCACAAATCCCCATCGGCGACCCGGCCCCCAACTTCACCCTGCCTTCCAATGCTGGAAACGGTGACATTACTCTGGATGACTATCGAGGGCAGTGGGTGGTTCTCTATTTCTATCCCCAGGATTTCACCTCAGGCTGCACCTTAGAAGCAAAGCGGTTTCAACAGGATATCGCTGAGTATCAAGCCCGCAATGCTCAGATTTTGGGCGTCAGCGCTGATGATGTGAACTCCCACGCAGACTTTTGCGATTCAGAAGGACTGGAGTTTCCCCT
>PYEQ01000264.1 GCA_003017785.1 filamentous cyanobacterium CCP5
GACGTGGTTCGCTCAGTGACGGGATGGGACTTCATTACTAATGCTGTATTAAGTGCATCCTTAAATTGAATTGGTATTAGTATTTGTAGAACCTGGCTCAGCCTTTTCCTTACAAGATTCAATATAAAAACTAAGAGTCAAGGAATCGGCAAGATTGGAAATTTATGCCCACTAAATATAATCTTATGGTCGAAAATTCTGATCAAAAAGTCGAACGGCATCCAAAGCTTTAAAAGCTCAGGATGCCATAGAAATAACCAGCATCAATTGAGTTGTCTAGCTGTAGCCACATTGCATAGGATATTTCGTTCGCCCTGAGCGGTGTTCTGACGTTGATGGCTACGGCTATAGCAAATGAGTTAATGCCGAATCTTTCTGACTTTTACAGTGGCCAGTTGCTGCTTGTTTTCCTGTCGCATCGAAAAGAACAGAACAATCCCTAGTAGCAGCAACGTGGTGATCGAGGCTGCGCCTCGGGGCAACTGGAGGCCGCCACTGCCAAGGGGCTTAGTTAGCAAGTCACCAAAGGTCGCTCCAAAGGGACGGGTAAAGATAAAGGCTATCCAGAACAAGGCGATATCGTTGATCTGCGTCGAATAATGCAGGAAAATCACAACGCCAATGATGCTGGCCGTGATTAAAGCTCCCACTCCATAGCTAAGGCCCAGGTTGTCAGTGAGAACGTCCCCGAAAGCGGTTCCCAGGCTGTTGGAGAACACAATCGCCAGCCAGTATATCGACTCGCCATCTTTATTGACGATGGGATAGTAGTTCAGGTCGCGATCGCGGTAGTACCAGTAGCTCAGGGTCGCCAGCAAACAGGCCACCAGCAGCAGGGAACCCGATGCGTAGCCCAGCCCCAGGGAGCGGTCCATCAGGTCAGAGACCTCAGTACCGGCAGTGGTGGTAGCGATAATGGCGATCCAGTACAGGAGTGGACGATAGCGATCGCCTTTGATTTGAAAAAACAGCATGATCGCCAGAACTGAGAGGGTAATAGCAAAGCCAACGTAGTATCCCAGGCCCAGAGACATGGAGATAAAATCCCCTGCGGTTTCACCCAGGGTTGTCGCCAGGATCTTCATGATCCAAAAGTAGAGGGTAACTTCTGCAACTTTGTTCATAGGGTTATGGTTCATAGCGCTATGGGTTAGAAAAGTGCTGCTGCTTGGGGAGAAAGGGCGGCAAAAGATGGCAAAAAGACGGAACTTGCCTGCAAGCACCGCAGTTCATCAAATTCCGTCTTTGCTATTGACTTAGGGGTTCATACCCTGGGCAGAACCGTCATCATCGTCGGGCACCTGAATACTGCCTGCGGGGGCAGCCTCAGGGGATGATTCATCCCCTGAGGTTTCTGTCTCCAAAACCGTGCCGTTACCGGCGTCCACCAGCACTTCGCTCTGACCGATGATGACTTTGTAGACCACGCTGCCGTCTTCGTTATCCAAAGAAACTCGGCTTACGGTGCCGGAAGTCACCGCACGGGCAGCCTCTTCCGCCTGCTGGGGCGTGATTTTTGCCAGACTTTGCAGCTGGGCCTCTTCCTGCTGTTCTTCCTGATCGTCGTCCATTTCGTCATCGTCGGGCTCGTCGGCCTCTTCCTCTGCTTCTTCGCTGTTTTGGGCCACGGCAGATTGGGAGGGCTGGGCCGTGGTCGTAGCAGGACGCTGGCTTTGGATGGCATAGACACTGCGAACCGCGCCACCGATACCGAGGGCACTCAGCAGACCCAGAAATACTAATGTGAGCGTTCTTGTCATCGAAATCATCTCCAGTGGAGTCACGTCATCCTTCCTCCCGGAAGGTGAATCCACCGTAGAGAGCGATCGTCAAGAAACCGTCAAGGCGTCTACAGTATTCTCAAAGCCATTGGCTGAGGAACACTGCGATCGCACCCCCCAGCCCCAACCAGAGGCCGATAATCACCACGACCGCTGTTTTGCTTCTGGGCAGCGGGCGATCGCCCGCTACCTGAGCCCTCATGCGGCACTCTGCCATCAGGGCTGACGGCACCAGTTTCAGCAATAGCCAGATACCGATCGGCAGCAGAATCAAATCGTCCAAATAGCCCAGAACAGGGATGAAATCCGGGATCAGGTCGATGGGGCTCAGCGCATAGCCCACCACGCAGATCGCCAGCAGTTTTACCGGCCAGGACAACCGAGGATCTCCAGCGGCCAGATAGAGCGCATAAATGTCTGTTTTGAGTCGTCGCGCCCAGGCTTTTAGGGCCTTCATGACAGAATTACTCTCGTTGGCATCCCTCGGATGCTCTAGCCTCTGTCGGCCAGCAGTTGCAGCGGGCGATCGCTGGCTAAGGTTTATCGGGGAATTCAGTAACAGCTCAAAGCCGACCTAATACACTGAGAGTGATTTTGGATAGTTGAAGGAACGGGCGTGAGCAATCCACCATCCCCTCAGAGCTTAGGACGACCGGCCCGCATCGGCACTTGGGCCAGCGCTCTATTAACCGCTTTAGTGGGGTTGGTCAATCTTTGGTCGGCTGTGACCCCCGGACTACCGGATCGCATCGAGTGGCTTAGAAGCGTTTTCCCCATTGAAATTCGCGTCGGGGCCCATGTGTTCGCGGCCCTGAGTGGCTTTTTTCTATTGATGCTGGCCGCCAACTTGCTGCGGCGAAAACGACTCGCCTGGTTCCTGGCGGTGGGTCTTCTGGTCATCTCCATGGTCAGCCACCTGGTGAAGGGGCTGGACTACGAAGAAGGCTTGCTGTCCCTGGTGCTGCTGATTCAACTCCTGGGGTTGCGATCGGTGTTTACGGCCCAGTCCGATCGCCCCTCGGTGATTCAAGGATTGCGAGTGCTGGTGGGTGCCCTGCTGTTTACCCTGGCCTATGGCACCCTTGGGTTCTGGCTCCTAGATCGGCACTATGCCGAGCCTTTTAGCCTGCCAGAGGCCCTAGGCCAGACCCTGGCGATGTTTTTTACCGCTGACAACGGTGGCCTCGAACCGACCACGCGCTTTGGTCGGCATTTTGCGGATTCGATCTATGTGGTTAGCACCGTCACCATGCTCTATGGGGCCTGGATGCTGTTTCGACCGGTGATCGTTCGGGGAACCGCCAGCGAGGCAGAACGGCAGCGGGCCAGGACGATTGTGGAACAGCATGGGCGTTCTTCCCTGGCTCGGTTTGCCTTGCTCGATGACAAGTCCTACTACTTCAGCCCGTCCGGCCAGTCGGTGATTGCCTACGTGCCCAAGGGGCGGGGGGCGGTGGCCCTGGGCGATCCGATCGGACCAGAGAGCGATCGCCAAGAGGCCATCATCGGCTTTCGGGCCTTTTGTACGCGCAGCGACTGGCACCCTGCCTTTTACCAAACCCTGCCCGACGATATAGACCGCTACCGTTCCCTCGGCTTTCGGATATTGAAAATTGGCGAAGAGGCGATCGTTGACCTGCACCGCTTCACCCTGGAGGGCAAAGCCGGTCGCAATCTGCGCACCGCCATGAACAAGTTCACCAAGCAGGGCTATCGGGTGCAATACTATCCGCCGCCCATCGGCAACGACCTGCTGGCAGAACTGAAGGCGATCAGCGACGACTGGCTGGACTCCATGCAGGGAGCCGAAAAGAAGTTTTCCCTCGGCTGGTTTGATCCCGACTATCTGCGCGACTGCGAAATCGCCGTGGTGGAAGATGCCCAAGGCACCCCCCTGGCCTTTGCCAACCTGATTCCTGAATACCAGCGCAACGAAGCCACCATCGACCTGATGCGCCATCGGGGTGATATCGAACGGGGGGCCATGGACTACCTGTTCACCTGCCTGATGCAGCACTCCCAAGACCAGGGCTATGACAGCTTCAATCTGGGGTTAGTGGTGCTCTCCGGGGTGGGGGAAGATCCTGATGCCCCCCGACTGGAAAAAGGCATGCACTACCTCTACGAGCACCTGAACCAGCTCTACAACGTCCAGGGATTGCGAGCCTACAAGGAGAAGTTTCACCCCCACTGGGAACCGCGCTACTTTGTCTATCCGCGTTTGGCAGACCTGCCCGATGTGGTCATCGCCCTGGTGCGGGCCGATTCGGGCGATCGCCTGCAAGATTACTTCGGGGCCGAGTTCTTTAGCATGGCCCTGACCAATAGCCTCAAACGGTTCTCGCAGATGGCCCCCGTGGTGCTGAGCGCTGGCCTGTTTGCCCTATCGATTTGGGCCATTAACCACGAACTGCGCCAGCACAGCCTGCAGGATATCTTGAGCGGCATCGCGGCCATTCCCCCCTGGGCGCTGGCACTGGCGATTTTACTCACCGTTATGAATTATGGCTTCCTCACCGGCTACGACACCCTGGCCGCTCGCTTTGTGCGCCATCCCCTGGCTTACCGGCAGACGGCCCTGGTGGCGGTGATCAGCTATGCCATCAGCAATAGTGTGGGCTTTGCCCTGCTCAGTGGCAGCGCCATTCGCTATCGCTTCTACACGGCCTGGGGGCTGACGGCGGGGCAGATTGGGCAGATCATCGCCTTTTGCAACCTCAGCTTCTGGATTGGTTTGTTCGCCGTCGGTGGGCTGGTGTTTACCGCAGACCCCCTCTCGGTGCCGGGCATTCTGCACCTGCCCTTCAATACGGTGCATCCCCTTGGCATTACCTTTCTGGGCATGATGACGGCCTACTTGATCCTCAGCAGCTTCAGCCGTCGCTCTCTCAAAATTCGCGGATGGGTGCTGCCCCATCTGCCCCTGAACCTTGCTCTGGCGCAGGTTGTGGTGACCTCCTGCGATTGGGCTTTGGCCGCAGCGGTGCTGTATGTGCTGCTACCGGCCCATCCAGACCTAAACTATTTCATTTTCTTCGGCAGCTACCTGCTGGCCCAAATCGCCGGGATTATCAGCAACGTGCCGGGAGGGCTGTGGGTGTTTGAAACGGTGCTGCTGCTGCTGATCTCCCCGCCGATGGCAGCGGAGCAGTTGCTGGGAGCCCTGCTGGTCTATCGGGTGGTCTATTATTGCTTGCCGCTGGTGGTGGGCTCAGGGCTCCTGGGCTTTCATGAACTGCAACAGCGAAAGGGCAGTGGTGAAAGACTTAACGCCTCGATCCTCTCCAACCAAAGCCAAAGACGATTCCCTTCGGATTAAGAATTGGATTAAGAAGCCATCTTAGAGACGGGATCAGCCACGACAATTTCGATGGGTTGGGAGGCAGTGAGGCCACCCACGGCAAAGATGTCGGTCAACGTTTGAGGGGTAAGGGGGAGAGGCTGGGAAGAGATTGCCCCCTCGCCGCCATGCAGGGCGATCGCCAGCCCTTTGACATTACCCTCAACCGACTCGGCTTCGCTGGCCCTGGGATAGGCCAGCTGCTTGGATAGCAGGGGTTTAGCCACGCCTTGAATCTCCATCGTGATCGGCACGATGCCGGCAGCCAGATGGACGAGCCGTACCTGGGGGGCATCGGACTGGCTGCTGGCCCGATCATGCAGCAGCGCCATCTGGGGCAGATAGTCGTTGACAGCGTTAGCCTCTGCCCCGCCAAAGATGCGCTTGAGCTGAGCCATAAAGGTGCGGGGATTGGTCACGGGCTGTTCTGGCCGCAGGCCGTAGAGGGTTAAGGTGTAGCGATCGCCTGCCCCCAATCCATAGGTCGAACGCAGCAGCACTTGATTCTCAGCCTGAACCGTCAGGGTGTAGCGACCAGGGGGCAGGGATTGATAGTCAGAAATTTGCTTAAACGTGAGGTTAGACAGGATGGCAGCGGTTTGTTCGCCAGACTGGGGCTGCAGCTGCACCGTCAACTCAGCATTGGCAATGAACTGACCAACTCGCACCTGAGCGGGTTCCTTAGCGGCGGCGGCTGTGGACCAGATTCCTGAGATCAACAAGGCCGCCAGCAGCCCTAGCCCCAGCCGCTTTAAATGCTTAGATACCTGCTTAGCCATCGGTATTTACTCGCTTCAAAATCATCGGGCGGCCAATCATGGCAACAGCTGCAAACACCGTCAGCAGGCCCAGGGTGATCGGAGCCAAAATCGCCAGCCGCAGGATCAGCACCAGGGCGATCGCCGCCACCATCACAACTCCCGTCCAGGGAATCCAGCGGTTATGAGACAGGTGCTGGGTGGCAATCCAGTTGACGGTGCCAAAGGTGAAGAGAAACACCAGGCTGGCCGCTTCCACCAGGGTCGATAGGGAGCCAACTACCGCCAGCAGTGCGGCCAAGGAACCCAGAAAAATCACGGCGCGATCGGGCACATCTTGGCTGTTGCGGTGCTCAAACCAGCGGGGCAGCTCGCCGTCGTCCGCCACTCGCCGGGACAGTTTAGCCGTTGAGAACAGGGTGGAATTAATCGCCGCGGCGGTGGCAAATCCGGCGGCAACGGTCATGACCATTCCCCCAGCCCGACCCGCCACCACTTCTGCTGCTACCGACAGCGCTACCTGCTTCTGGTCGACTACGCTTAGGGCCCCGGCCAGCATGGTCGCCCCCATAGCCACGGCGGCATACACCACAATCACGAACAGCACTGCCGAGAGTAGAGCGGGCTGCAAAATTTGTTTAGGGCGTTTGATCTCCTCGTACTCATAGGCCAGGAGCTGAAAGCCCTCGTAGGACATAAAAATAGAGGCCGCGCCGATGCCTGCCCCCCACATCGGCCGGGGTTCTACCCCGGCTCCCAGCTGCACCGGATCCCACTGAAG
>PYEQ01000265.1 GCA_003017785.1 filamentous cyanobacterium CCP5
GCCCCGCCACTGAAAGCATTGCTAAACATCTGCTGCCAGCCCCCGATTTAGACAAGCTGCAAGGGACAATTGCGGCATTTACCAGAGCCTTTCAAACAAAAATCGAGACTTGGCGACGTCGGCTCGACCAGATTGCCCAACAGCGTCAAAAAACCGTTGTTTGGGGGGCGGGTTCCAAGGGGGTCATGTTCCTCAATTTGCTAAAAGACTATGAGCTGATTGAATATGCCGTGGATCTCAATCCTCGCAAGACCGGCAAGTTTATTCCCGGCACCGGACAAGCGGTGGTTGCCCCGGCTTTTCTTGAGTACTACCGCCCGGATTTAGTCATCATCATGAATCCAATCTATGAAGCTGAAATTCGCCAGCAGTGCAGCGACCTAGGCCTCTATCCGGATATCCTGTGTGGCTGATGTAAGGAGTTAGCCTGAATTCAACGATGTCCTGAAAACGGCATACCGGGCTTCCCAGGCTCCAGAGCTATGCGTTTATCTAGGACTCTCTACTCAGAAAAGCGACGCCCTGAGGCGTCGCTTTGTCGTCGTCATCGTAACGTTTGAAACCTAGCCAGGATTTAAACCAACTGGAGAGTAGGGGCTATTTCTGCTGCTGTAGCCCCTACAACTACGCCCATGATGTCGTTGCCAAAGCCCACATTCGCAAATATGATTGCGTCTGTAGCGGTAAAGATACTGGCTTGTCCGAGCTGGTAGTTCAAGCCCCCTGCTAGCTGAATCCGATCTACAGCCGGGTCGAAATCTCGTTCGAAGCCGCCGTCTACAGCCTTACCAATGACCCCCGCATCGAACAGGGTGAAGCCTTGTCCCTGGGTAGAACCCCCCAGGTAGAAATACTGGGCCTGTCCACCATTACGGGCCCCCAGGACAAACAGGTCGGCGCCTTCTCCGCCGGTAAGCAGGTCGGTTTCGCCGAAACCAGGGGCAAGACCCCCACTAAAGATTGACTGACTGCCACGACCGGTGCCGATCAGGACGTCGTTGCCGAGACCACCGATGAGGTCATCGCTGCCGCCGCCGCCTTCCATGACATCATTACCACTGCCTCCGTCTAGATCGTCATCTCCGGCATCACCAAACATCAGGTCGTTGCCCAAATCGCCGTCGAGGGTGTCGTTGCCATTGCCTCCTTCGAGGCGATCGTCGCCACTGTCGCCATCGAGGGTGTCATTGCCGTTGCCGCCGTAGAGCTTGTCGTTGCCAGAGAGGCCGTAGATGCGATCGTTGCCGTCGCCGCCGTAGAGAATATCTTGCCCGGTGGGCGGATTGTAGAAGGTGGAACCGCTGGCTCCCTGGATATAGTCGTCGCCTGCACCGCCATCAATGAAGTTGCTGCCACTAACCCCGAATAGGCTGTCGTTGCCAGCGCCGCCAAGGATAATGTCGTTCCCCTGACCGCCCTGGACGGTGTCGTCCCCGTCTCCACCGGCGATGAAATCATTTCCTGAGCCGCCGTCGATGAAATCGTTGCCGCTGCCGCCAAACAGGCCACTCAATGCCTTAAACACAAAAGGCAGTCCTAAGGGAGCGCCAGAAAATTCGGGGGCAAAATTAATACCTGCATCTAGTGCCTGACGAAGATCCAGATTTCCATCGGCAACGCCGTCTCCGTTAATATCCACGGCTACAGCATCAAAAATTCCGTCGCCATTGGTATCGACCCCTGCACCGTCGTCGTCATTGCCGCCAAAGAGGCGATCATCTCCATCACCGCCGTCCAGCAGGTCTCGGCCGCGATCGCCATCCAAATAGTCCTTTCCTCCGAGCCCCCGTAAAATATCGTCGCCCCATCTGCCGTATAGCTGATCATCAAAATTTGTACCGTCTAAGATGTCCTTATTATTCGTGCCTCGTTTAAATACCATGGTGTTATCTCCTTGAAGTTCAGCGCTAGTTGCCGCATTTTTCTAACTCAACCATAGGGAAATGGGCAACAAAAAAGCCGCCAAATTGGCGGCTTAAGGAGACCAATATGAAAACTTCAAAATGCTTCTAATCTCAGTTTACAAAAGTGCTATTCCACATCTATTGAAGTTAAACATTTTTATCTTCAGCTAACTACTGAAGCTTAGAAACTCAGGCTTGTAACCTAGAAGCTATCGCGAAGGACGGGTCATGCCTACTACAATGGCATTGCCCCAAGACTTAGCAAATGTTCCTTTGTCCAGCTCGTGGGTTTTACCGCCAGCCACTAAAAGTACGTCCTCAAAAATTCCTGCTGAAAAAGCTAAGTAAGTATCAGCATCAATCGGATCACTTGCTAACGCTTTGCCCTTTGCCCGACCGATAGAAAGCGAACCTCCATGGGGCAGTTCTCTGGTTTTCGTGTAAAGGCTAAGATCGGTAAGGGTTTCATCACCAAAGGCTAGCGCTGTCCCTGCCATCCAGATCCCGCCCTTTCCGAGAACCTGATAATGGGCATCGACATCATGGCAATAATCAAGGTCTTTGATATTCATCTACCTGTCTCCATACACTGTATGTTTGAGCTATCGCTAACCTGTATCCACTGCTGAAAAAGACATTCCAGCAGTAGATGTTCTAACCAAGCCAAGCAACAGTTCCTGTTTCAAGCGTCTCTAATAGACATATTCTAAGTGAGTTGGCAACCGCCGCCAAAATGGCGATAGTTGATAAATATACACAAGCGGTGAGATCAGATAATGAATAGTCAGTCTCCCTAGACGGAGTGATCAAAATTAAAACTAAACGCGGTCGAGCTGCTCGAAATTTTTTGGTCTTTAACTAATCCGATTAAATCATCTCGAAGATATATAGCTGTACCTTTGGGGATGCCAGCCTCATCAATGAACTGGAAGCGATAGTTTTCCCTCGCACCGTGCAGCCAGATTTTATCTTCGCCGAGTTTAAAGTCCTCAATCAGCCCATAGTCACGGTTTCCGAGGCCAAGATAATAGGCCCGATGGCGATCGCCAAGGATAAACTGATCAGCATCTCCCTCCCCTTTGAGCTTATCGATTTCGCCATATCCAGCTAGAGGAGCATTGTGGTCAACGCCTGTCAGGACATCGTTGCCAGAACCACCCTTGACTTCGTCACTGCCGAGGCCGCCAAAGAGAAGATCGTTGTCGTCTTTGCCTTCAACTTTGTCATTACCGTCGCCACCGAAGATGATGTCGTCGCCATCATCTCCTTTCAGCTCATCATCACCCGCGCCGCCATCAATGAAATCGTTCCCCTCTTTGCCTTCTAGTTTGTCTTTGCCATCTCGGCCTTCGATGATATCGTCTCCTTTTTCTCCTTTGATTTTGTCATCCTTGGAGCTACCCATGAGGGTATCGGCACCATCAGTACCCTTAAGATCTTTCTGGCCTTGACCTTGGTTAATGGCTACTAACAGAGACTCTATAGCCGTTTCACTGGTGTCCCCTAGAAAATGAATCTGGCCACCGTTCATCGTCAGCAAAATGCCTTGACTGGTCAGAGTCAGTTGGTTTCGAGAAACGGCACTGGATTCCTTCCAGCCCTTGAATTCAAGGCTATCTTCTGTGGGATCAAAGTCACCGATGATATCTATTTCACCGGGCATCAAGCTTTTATCTTCTTCGAAAAAGAACACATCGCGACCAGCACCACCCATCATCAGGTCGCTGCCTAAGCCACCGATCAGAATGTCATTTCCAAAGCTGCCATTGAGCTTGTCGTCGCCCTCTTTGCCTTCTAACCAGTCATCGCCTAGTCCGGCTTCAAGAACATCGTTTCCCTTATCCCCTTTAAGCTTGTCGTCTCCCAAACTGGCATATAGGATACTACCCTTAGAGTCAGCAGATAGGTCGTCGTCATAGAGACTGCCATATATGACATTGAGACCAAGATTCTCTAGAAGGGTATCTCCCACAACACTGACGTAGCTCTGACTAATTTCTACGAGGGCGATGCGAGTGGCAGTCTTGAATTTTTCCTGATATTCTCCAGCAGCGCTCCGAGCCAGAAAGTCTTCTTCGTCATCGCCATCAATATTTTTAGTCTTTTCATCAAATAGTTTTTTAACCTGCTTGCTGTGGCTAAGCTTTTGATCTTCCTTCCGCTCAGAAGAAATCAGCTGACTATTCATTCCGAAGTAGTCAATCACTTCGGGATGATCAAAATCAGTGATGTCGAGAACTAGGAAGCCTACGCTTTGATACGCGTAGGAATATTCCATGTCAGGATTCTCAATTTCCTTAGAGAGCAACGTCAGTTCAGCATCAAACTGAAACGAAAAAGTCTCATCGGCACCGATGTCGAACACCCCCATGACCTGGGCTTTACTGTTGGCTTCTCCGGTATAAAGTCCAGTTCCTCCATTGACCGTGCTTAGGGTGAAGAGGGATGAAAAGCTGGGATCTGCTGAAAAGGAAATGGCTGAAGCTTCGGCGATCGCGGTTGTCAGTCCTCCTGAGACTAGGGTCTGCGTTTCAGCCGAGGTCAAGCTTAAGCTAGGAGATTCGCTATAGCCAAAGAAATTAATGCTGCCTGTAGCATTGGCAAAATTGGCTGATCCGCTAGAGAGGTCATCTACCGGGTCAATGAATAAGAGATTTGCTGTCATGATGTCCTCTTTAACTATGTCTTTTACTCGCAGGCGATTGGCCTACCTGGCTCCTGAGCTCTGGGCTTGCCATGCAAATTGGAAAATTCTTAAAGCCTGAAAACGACCACTGAGCTGAAAGTTTTAGATAGACAATGCTCAGCCCTGCCGAGATGCCCTGAATCGCCTATATTGCATCAATCGGGCAGGTTCAGACCGAGGCTATTACCGATCGCCCAATCGTTAGAGGCCACCCGATGTCCAATCGGCCAAACTATTGGCTTGATTGCCACAGAAAGAAATGCCGAGAGAGAGCAGTCAGAGGATTTTATAGCCGATCCTTCCATAACACTTAGCCATAGAAGTGACTAAAATCACGCTCTGATTCAGTAGCTATACTACCATAACTAAAGTATGCATACGTAAGGCTGGCGCAAAGTTTACTTTCCTTAAATTTTGGTCCTGTGAAGTGAGGTGCCGGTGATTAACCCCCAGATTTCGGGCTATGGAGAAGACGGGAAGATTTCAAAGACTGGGGATGGGCCACCAGGCAGGGGGGCTGGACCCTGATCGAGGCCTTTTTCTGGGAAGACTGGCAGCGCAGCTACCGATGGATTGGAGCCTAAGGGGAATGCGGGTCCGCTCAAATCAAGCCAAGGCTCTGGGGACGACGTCAGTGGCTCTCTGCCCAGGCTAGGGGATTGAGGGCCTGAGGTGGATCGGCTAGCAGCGCCATATTCGCCGACATAGCTGGTTAGGGTGACACCTCCGACCGTTTCCCCCAGCACTATTGGAGACTTGCCCGAGGTATCGTACCGAATAGTCTGGAGCAGGGGACCTGCCTTCTCTGCAAAAATGTGGATATATAGCTTAGAACCCAGCTGCTTTTTGTCAGCAGCGGCGGCAGTGACGGTGAAGCTGTCACCAAGGTTGACGCTGCCCTCGAAGTAGAACTCGCCCTTGTCGGGCTTCTGGCTGTCGGAGGCCAGAATGTATACCGTGGGATCATCCTTGGGATCGCCGATCACCTCGGCGTGATCCTTCGATTGTGAGGTTTGGGTGTCTTCAGGACCACCACCGGTATAGCGAAACCCGATCTGCTTCGGATCGCCTAGGGAGGCTGCCAGATTTTGGGAGACGGGCGATCGCCAGCTCAGATAGTTGACAGGATCGGAGTCGGTTACGGGTTTTCCCCCCAGGGGATTGCCGATATAGTCCACCGGATCGGCACTGACTCGACCGATCTGGCCGCCCCAGCCCAGGCTAGCCGTCTCCATGAGACGATAGCGCCAGGTTTCTCCAGGATTGAGCAATTGGTCCTGGTTGGTGTCGCCCACGTTGAACCGACCATTGAGCAGCGGATCGGGCTGTCGCAGGGTGGGGGCACCCGCTACAGCCTGGCTAGTCACTGTGACATTGCCCAGGGGCGTTTCCCCCGGATTACTCACCCTGTAGATGATTTCAACCGAGCTGCCCTGAACCACCCGGGCGGGGACTTTATCGTGGGTCTGGGTGAATAGCAAATCCGTCGCTGCTGAGCCACCGGGACTAAGCAGATGGGTTTCGATGTCGATGTCGGCCTTGCCAAACTGCTTTTTATCTAGGAAGAACAGATTATCTGGCAGAGTTAGGCTATCGGTGTTACGGGCAATGATGTCCGATAGGCGGGTTTTTTCTAAAACCTTAATTTCGTCTTTGCTGAAGGTATTTTCGAAGTAGAAGCGATCGCCCGCCCGCAGCCGACCGAACTGATCTCTGAGAACGGCGGCGACGGTTTCCCCGACGCTAGAGTCTTTGTCGATATCCTCGGCGAGCATACCGACAAAGGCATCAATGTTATCTACGCTGCCGTAGAGGGTTTGTAAGGCGGCCTGTTTCTCTAAATCCCTAGTAATTTCACTAAAGTTCGTGACCGGATGCAGGCCAAACGCCGCTCGGATATCGTTATAGTCGGCTAGCCCGTTTAGCCGTCCCCGCTGGATGTTGATAGCAAACAAATCTCGGGCACTGCTGGCCGGAGCAAAGCCAAACAGCAGGTTCCGCACGTCGTCGATGATTGCCGTATCTACCTGCTGGCTGAGAGAACTGGC
>PYEQ01000266.1 GCA_003017785.1 filamentous cyanobacterium CCP5
ATTAGAGCAATCACCTCCCAAACCGGCTCATTCGGGAAAAACGCCCGCGCCAACAGCACCGCCCCGATGCCCTTGCCCGCCTCGGCCAGCACGCTGAGGATGCCTGCGGCCTGACCGCCATGGAAAAACGCTGCTGACACCCCCACGTTTCCCGTACCAACCTGCTTCAGAGAAACACCGGCTACAAGACGGGTAATCCAGCCGGTCAGAGGCAGTCCCCCGACGATCGGACACAGAATAAAAATGAGAGTGGCACCCCAAACCTGCGTTAGCGTCATTCAGCCCGAGCGTTCGACAATACTGAGGTTACCTGATTGGCCAGCCGGATGAGTGGCCGGTTGGCCTACAGACGGCGACGGAAGCGCATCAAAACAGTTCGCAGCTATTGTGCTTCCTCTGGCCCAGACCGCTACGAAACCCGTAGGCTTTGAACTAGCGGGCCTAATACAGCCGTCTTAAAATGTATTCAGAAATATCGACCAGAGACTGGCGCGAATCCGATTCCTCTAGACCTTGTAGACACTCTAGAGCTTTGTGCACATGCTGATTCGCTAGTTCCCGCGATCGCTCAATTCCCCGGCTAGATCTCACAAGCTCCATAGCCTGTTTAAAGTCTTCATCCTGGGAGAACTCCCGCTCAATCAAATTAACCAGCACCGGCCGCTCTTCGATGGCATAGAGAACAGGCGCTGTCAGGTTGCCGCTCTTGAGGTCAGAGCCCGCCGGCTTGCCTAACACCTCATCGGAGCTAGTGAAATCTAAGATATCGTCGACGATTTGAAACGCCAGCCCTAAATTACAGCCGTAGTGGTAAAGCTGCTCCGATTGTGACTCAGGCAAACCACTCAAAACCCCAACAGACTTAGCACTGTTGGCAATTAAAGAAGCCGTCTTGTAATAGCTTTTGTTCAAATATGCGTCAATGGACAGTCCAGATTCGAACCGGTTGAGCCCTTGCTGAATCTCACCTTCTGCCAGATCCATGATTACCTGAGACAAAAGCTTGACGACTGTCAAGTTGTCTAGATTTGCCAGATACCAAGACGACTGAGCAAACAAAAAGTCCCCTGCCAACACGGCAATCCGATTGCCGAAGCTGCTATGCACCGTGGGTACACCGCGACGAACCGCAGCCTCATCTACCACGTCGTCATGAACCAGGCTAGCAGTGTGAATCATCTCAGTAATCTCTGCCAGCCTACGATGCTTAAGTAAAATTTCCCGATCCTTTGAAACTGCTCTGGCTAGTAGCAGCACAATAGCCGGGCGGATACGCTTTCCCCCTGCCCCAAACAGATGCTCTGCAGCGGCTGACAGAATCGGATGCCTAGCTCCTACCAAAGACTTGAGGTTGTCTGCGAGCAGACTCAGGTCTTTCTCAACAGGAGCGAATAGTGAAGTTACAGAATTCATGGACTACCGGCGCGGCGGCTGATTAGTTTACGAAATTTTACATAATCATCTTTATTCTAAGACAACCACACAGTAAGTGAGATAAAAAGCTCAAAGACCCTGCCGGACTGGGTCTCACCGCTGGTCAGCAGCTCCTCACGACTCTGACGGGATGTTTTTTAGCGAAGCTGATTCAAAAATTCGAATCAGTAAAAGATTTTTTGTAACGTCTCCAAACAAAGGCTTTAGATTAGGAGGAACCTATGTTATCTTAATAATTAAGATTTGATCAAAAAAAGAATACTTCAGCAAGCTTGCATGCTAGAGCGCGACTGCGCTTGGATGCTTGAAAGTTGATTCTAGGTGCGTTTCTGTGATTTACATCCAGATTCATGCGCTAACTTTCGAGCCTTCCGAATCCCCGGCTGTCATCTGTTTAGTTGGTAATTCCTCTAACTAATCGGAATGTTCGCTTTGCGCAGGCACGTTCGAGGAGCTCCCGTGCCCGTGTATCCGAGCTGAGTAGATGTTTTCGATCATCGCGACTGGCCGCTCATCTTCCTCGCCCACCTCCGCCGCCCATGATTACTAATCCCGTCTTTATTATTCTGATTCTTGCCCTTGGCTATCTACTCACTGTGTACGGGCTTCTGTGGTTAGCCAAGGCAACAGAGCGCAGGAGTCGGCCTCAAGGATAGCCCGAGCCGGAAGGTTCTGCACAAGGCGATAAACTGAGGGAATAGTAAAGAAATGTAACTATGCCTCCTCAGCTTTCTAGGCCCGCCCGTTCCCAAACGGTGGTTGTCATTGGCGCTGGTATTGGGGGACTCACGGCTGCGGCTTTATTGGCTCGCCGTGGCTATCGAGTCCGAGTGTTCGACCAGGCGATCGTACCGGGGGGATGTGCCTCCACTTTTAAGCGGCGGGGGTTTGTGTTTGATGTAGGCGCTACCCAGGTCGCTGGCTTAGAGCCAGGAGGCATTCACGCTCAAATTTTTGCCGATCTGGATGTGCCGCTGCCCAAAGCAACCCCCGTGGATCCGGCCTGTGCAGTTTATCTGCCTGGTGAATCAGCGCCTATTAACGTGTGGCGCGACCCAGACCAGTGGCGGCAAGAGCGGCGGCGTCAGTTCCCAGGCAGTGAAACTTTCTGGCAGCTGATGGAAAAGCTGTTTCGCTATGGGTGGCGATTTCAGTGTAGAGAACCGATACTGCCACCTCGGAGTCTCTGGGATCTAGGGC
Source organism: filamentous cyanobacterium CCP5 (assembly GCA_003017785.1). Classification (GTDB taxonomy): domain Bacteria; phylum Cyanobacteriota; class Cyanobacteriia; order Phormidesmidales; family Phormidesmidaceae; genus CCP5. The sequence continues at coordinate 2,635 of PYEQ01000266.1, forward strand.
AACTGCTACAGGCGGTACGTCCTGATACTCTACTAGCGCTGCCCTATGCGCCTATGACCGTAGGACAGGTACTAAAGCTCCAGCGGCTCTATCACGACCGTAGGCTAAGGACCTTTCTAGATCTCCAGCTCAAACTCTATTCCCAGGTCAACAGCGATGAAACTGCCCTGCTTTACGCTGCTACTGCTTTAGGAATTTCTCGAGCGCCGCTAGGTATCTATCACCTCCAAGGCAGTATGCAGGTATTGAGCGACACCCTAGAAAAGTCTCTGTCGCGGGATGGGGGACTGCTGCAGATGCGCCATACGGTAGAACGAATTTATCTTGATAAGGGACAGGTGGCTGGGGTGACCGTACGCAGCCACAAGGACGATCGCTCTTGGCAAGAGCCCGCCGACCATATTGTGGCTAATGTGACCGTTCAGAACTTGACCCATCTACTGGCCAATCAGGTACCTGATGGCTACCGACAGCGGGTAGAGAATTTATCTGAGGGGAATGGAGCTTTTGTAATCTATTTGGGGGTGAAGCGTGGGGCTATTCCTGACGGGTGTCCCTGCCATCTGCAGTTTCTCTATGACTATGAGGGCCCCATCGGCGAAAATAACTCCCTGTTTGTGTCGGTGAGCCATCCTGGGGACGGCCGTGCCCCCACTGGCTGTGCCACAATTACAGCCTCATCGTTTACCCAGCTAGCTCCTTGGTGGCTCTGCGATAATTATGAGGCGATGAAACAAGACTATACCCGAGGGGCGATCGCTCGTTTGGGGCAGTTTTTCGATTTGTCTTCGGAAAATATTGTTTATGTAGAAGCGGCTACTCCCCGCACTTTTGCCCGCTACACGGCCCGCGACAAAGGCGCAGTCGGTGGTTTAGGGATGCGAGTGTCTAATTTTGGTCCATTCGGGTTTGCCAACAGAACACCGATTTCTGGACTTTGGCTCGTAGGGGATAGCACCCATCCTGGGGAGGGCACGGCCGGAGTGAGCTATTCTGCCCTTACGACAGTCAAACAAATAGACGCTATCCGATGAAGAGCTACTGCTACCGACGAACGCTTCCAAACGCTGATACCATTGTTGTTCGAATTTTTTAGGTCAAGTCCCTACAAAACCAGTTGAGGGACTGTAGCAGAAAATACGGGCATTCTGGACTACTTTGTACAAACTTTATAAATTGCTCTCGCAGGTATCGATAAGATTATGGAGACATTGCATAAAGTACTTTTAGATTGTCAGCGCCTTCCCTGGATTATGGGGTTTTTGTCGGCTGCATTCGCAGGCTGTGGCGTTAAGGAGATGTCTTAGTCTTGGGGAATTAACTGCTTTAGGCTGTGTACGCAATTTCAGTAGGGTCATCAACATGAACGCTTGGGATTCCCTTGATTCTTGGTCAAACTATGCCAGCTATCCACCGGAGGCTCTTGAGGAGGGGCTCTATCAGCACCTACAGTCGTGTCGTCAGCAGGAGTCTCCCCAGCAGGTCATCGAACGATTCCGGCAGTTGTTCATCGACGGTTCCACTTATCCCGACAAGGACGTGTATGGAGCTTTGCTTGATCTGATTGACAGATCCCAGGCTAGCCAAGAGTTTAAATACGTTCTAAATCGCTGCTGCTACACCTTAATTAATCCCTGGTACACCCAGCCCCGAGAACACTGGGCAATTCCAGAGATCATTAGGCTGTTTGACGATCTCCCAACGGCACCGGCTACGTCTACTCAGGTGCAAGCTCTGCGATCGCGGGTGCAAGAGTTTGTTGATAGTGAGCAGTACGCGGCCCTGGCCAGGCTACGACAGATTTTTGAGCATCCGAAGAGCTTGAATAGCTCAGCTTCAGTGACAACCGGTAATCACCCCCTGCGGCAGCGAATTCGACACTATCCATTTTTATATGACCACAGCCTGCTGACTAAAGACAGCACCCAGGAGCAAAGACAAAATATCCTGGATCTGCGCAGCAAGGAAGAGTCCAAGCTTCGTCTTGACATTGCTAGATACCATAGTTGCTGCCAGGGGTTGTCTCGCAATCGACAACTCGAAAATCCAACCCTCCTAGAAACATTTCAGTTTACGGAGGCTGTCAATCACTACACAGGCAGGGTTGACGGCAAGCGCAGTCAACGGGACATGGCGAACTGGTTTGCCACCTATAGTCGCACCACGCGTTCATATCGCGACTTCAAAAATGAGTTTGTTGATTATCTAATCAACCCGATTGCCACCATTGAGCCTAAATATGCAGGTAATCACTTTACCCGACGGTTCCGTCAATATCTAAGGGAGACCCTGTCAGAGTTTGATAGCCAGCGGCTCAACAGTTTTATCGTGATTGAGACCTGCAGAAGGGTATTGAATTTTTTGGTAGTTGACAGTCCACAGCGCCCCATCTTTAGAAATTTCCGACATCTGCTCAACGATATTGGCTATACCCTCACTGTGGGGCTGCTATTGCGGGTGGTTTTGTTCTGCTCAGCAGCAAAACCTTGGCTGGAACGCTGTTTCTCAGTTTTATTTAACTACCACGAGGCTAACAACTGTAAAGAGGTCCTATGGCTGGTAACTTCCTTAGAACACGCCAATATTGCTCTTCTGACTAACTTTGGAGCCACAGCTTTCTAAAGCTGAAGCCCTTAAACTTACAAAGGGTATGGGCCAAACGCATGGGCAGATTCACTGATTAATGACTCGACCTACTAGCTAGGATTCGGTACTTATCTGGAAGCAAAGCCTAGAGTGAACGAGGACAATAGGATTAATTCTGGAGAACGCGAGTAGGTTGAGCTGCTTCATCCGCTGGGGGCAATGGGTGAGGTAGTATCCTGCAAAGAAAGCGTCCTTACAGGTTGAAAGGTCTGATCTCAGGGGGCTTTATGAGGTCAGGCCTTTTTTTTTGCCTTAGGAACCTGGTTTTGGCCAGAGTAACCTAGTCCAGGGTAGTAGCCCAGTAAGTAATACCGAACCAACGCTTCAGGCCTAATCACCCCGATTTAACCCAGACAAAGCTGCAGGGAAGATAGTCATGGTGCATCCCCAAAAACGTTGGATCCCCCATGGGGAATTTATATCAAAACCACTAGGAAAATTGACGCAATAAAAAGCGCTGACATAGTCTCCAGCGCTTTCTCCCTATAGATGGTTTGCAATCTAAGCCAGGGCATTAACTAGATGCCGAACGGCTACGATCGTAAGTGGCCCAAAAACTCGGGTGCACCTTACCCTGGATGTGGTTCCAATGGCGAGCTGCATCAGCGGGCAACCCAATTTCCGCTGCTAAGCGCCCTAGCATGGACTGCTGACGGTTCTTAACAGTCCGATGATGAGCCATCATCATTGCTCGGGCTTTACTCTCAGTACCGGACTTATCAGAGTTTGACGTTACCGCTGGCTCAGGCTCATGCTGACCGGTAGTATACGCTACACCTCGATAGACCAAATCTAACGTGGGCTGCTGTGTCGGAGATTTCTTAAGAGTCCGAAACCGAATGTCCACGCCCCGGAATTTGCCGGTTTCATCGGTGACTGCCGTATCTACGGCAGCAGGAGTGTGGTTGTACTGTACGCCACGATAAGTGAGTTTCATAAGAGTCGCCTCCTGAATCTGTAGGTGATCCAACTAAATGAGGCGCGTTCCTTCGGGAAGATCAGTCCCTACTTCCGTCTTTTTTGCTCAAAGCGCAGCAAAAAAAGATGAACGTTTCTTTATTTTTGTATATTAGGCTACTGTTTTTAGGTTTGTCAAGGTTTGGAAGCTTTTCAGTTGTAGCGCTCAATATAGCTGGTTTTGCCGCTGTCTTTGAAAAACAGCCGGTGCCGGCTGGATGTCCCCCCAATACACTTTCCAGGTATTGGTATAGATCAGCGTGCACTGCTGGGTATGGAACTCCACCGAAAGCATCAGATACCTCATCAGGTATTGATTGATTGATTGCGCATGGGAGTCAATAAAAAAAGTGTACCTACTCCGTCACAACTAGATAAAAAAAGCGGGCACTGCCCGCT
>PYEQ01000267.1 GCA_003017785.1 filamentous cyanobacterium CCP5
CGTAGGGCCTGCTTAATATGCACTTTAGCCATGCCAGGCAGGTTGTTTAACAGATAAACCTGCCCCAGCAAACAGTGAAAGTCGCTGTTGCGGGGACTGATTCGAACGGCATCCTTGAGTTCTTGAATAGCCGCCATGTAGTTTTTGGAGCGAATATATTCTTGGGCTCGCTGCCGATGCCGTTCAGCATAGTCAAGCTGCTGAGGCTGACTGCCAGGGCTACTGGGATATTTCTCAACCGTCTGGGTGGCAGTGGTCGCAACCAGTCCAGTCCGCTTCTCGCGGATGACCGGATCGCCCATTTTGCGTCTCAGGTAAACCAGATTCAGCTCGGCAACTTGAGCTGTTATGACATCAAAGCTGGCCTGGGAATCAAACTGCTTAAAAGCGAGCTGATTTAGGCTCTTCTCATAAAAGACGTCGATGTTCGCTTCTGGAACATTCATCAGGGCCTTAGCCAGATCGCCCTTGGGGGTTAACGTCTGTTTGTGGGTTAGCCGCCTAACCTTGAACCTCAGGGTGGCTAAGGTTTCTTTGCGCCCTTTGTCTTGCTTTATCTTCTGGTAGGCCGGATTGACCAGATGGGTCAGGACTTGATTGGCAAAGGCGCTGACGGCTGATGGCTGGCTGACCTGAATATCGGGGTGAAGCTGTTTGGCGACTTGACGATAGCGTTTGAGGATGCGGCGATCGTCGGCTGTGACTGAAACCCCCAAAACGGCGTAGGGATCACTGAGCTTTTGAATCCAATCTTTAGAGAAGGCGTGATCAGTCATCCAGCCAATAGGAATAGCGAGGTATTTGTAAGCAATAGGATAGACCTATTGTAGATGCCCTAATTGGGAGACTGCTTTAGCCTAGCTGGAAACTATGAAGCACGGCTAGTCTATGCCAATAAACCAGAGTAAGACGACTGTAACAGATAGAGTTATGTTGCCGAGCGGGCAGTAGTCACGCCATATTTAAGGGTCTTTTTCGGTAATTTTCGATATAAGTTCTGGAAGAATGATTGCAAAATTCTTCCGCCTGTGCTGTGTCTAGGCGGTGGAGCTCGGCCAAGAGTGATGGGCGATCGCCCATCACTCTTGGCCAAATGGGACAGAATAGGGAAGAGTCGTTGATCGCCTGAGCTGAAATGTTAGTCAGCGTCAAAAATCGTAAGGTTGCTGCTGCCCTGGCGGTGCTGGGAGCCCTCTCGCCAGTCCCCTTGACTGGTTTGCATAAGTTTTATTTGGGTCAGCCCGTTTGGGGTGTCGTGTATCTGCTGCTGTGGTGGACCCAGATTCCCAGGATTGCCTGTGCGGTGGAAGGAGTCTGGTATCTTTCTCGCCGGGATGAGACCTTTGGAGAACCGGCTGGGTTTTCGCCACAGCCTAAGCCCTCTAAGGTTGATCCGGCCCAGGTGGGGGCGATCGCCACCGCTGTGCGAGAACTGGATCGCCTGCGCCAGGAGGGGCTGATCACGGAGCAAGAATTTGAGCAAAAGCGCCGCGCCCTGCTGGATCAGGTGGAGTAGCTCAAGCTGATGGCCTTTTCTCCCCAGCCTCCTGGACGGCAACAGGCTCCCGGCCTTTTCGGACGCTGGCAGCAGCTAGCGGCGGCTGTTCATCCCCTCCGGACCCGGCTAGAGCAGGATCCCTACTGTCGCTTGAAGACTTATCAGGAGGTTAGCCTGGCCGCTAGCTGGGGGTTTCGCCTGGACGTCAACCGGGCCAGTCCCGATGACTGGCTGAGGCTGCCGGGGCTGTCGATTCATCAGGCTCGGCTGCTGAGTCAGCTGACGGCCACCGGCATGCAGTTCCACTGCTTAGAGGACATAGCCGCGGCCCTGGACTGGCCCACCAGCCGCCTGACACCGCTGGCCCCGGTGCTGTCGTTTTACTACTACGGGACGACCGGTGAATTTCCTCAAAAGACCGACCTCAATCGAGCTGCGGTTAGCGAGCTAGCGGCATTGCCCGTGCTGACCCAGGCCCAGGCCAATGCGATCGCTCGGGAACGGCAGCGCGGCCCTTTTCGGGATGCCGCTGAGTTCCAGGCTCGCTTGCGGGTGGAACCAGAACTGATGGAGCGGCTGCTGCACTATTTGCGGTTTTAGTGGAGTTGAAAGTAGGGAGTGAGGAGTGAGGGGTTTAGATGGGATGAACTCAGAAGTCAAAGCTCAGAAGTCAAAACCATTCTCCTCACTCTCTATCCCCTTACTCGTCACTCTCCTGCCAGAGATTCGTAGTTTGCCGCAGGCTGCGATAATCGCCGTTGCCGATGATCAGGTGGTCAAGTACCGGAACATCGAGTAGTCTGGCCCCCTGAATCAGCTGACGGGTGAGGGTCAGGTCTTCTGGACTGGGATCGAGACTGCCAGAAGGATGATTGTGGGCCACGATGCAGCGGACGGCCCCGTGGCGAATCACTTCTCGAAAAATGTCCCGGGGGGGAGCCAGGGTTTCGGTGGCGGTGCCAATGGTGATCACCTTCATCCCCAGTAGGCGGTGCTTGATGTCGAGCATCAGCACGGCGAAGCGCTCCTGGGACTGCCACATCAGCTCGTGGCTGAGGGCAGCGGCGGCGATCGCCGGATCGTCTACGATGGTGCCCTCTGGAGGCTTGGCCTGAAGCACCCGCTTGCCTAGCTCGATCGCCGCTAGAATTGTGGTCGCCTTAGCCGGACCCACGCCAGAAATTTTGATCAGATCGGGAGCCGACACGTCTCGCAGCATGGCCAGGGCATCCCGCTGGTGCTGGCCCATTTCCTGCAAAATTAGCTGGCCCAGACCTACCGCAGAGAGCTTCCCTGGCCCCTGACCGGTCCCCAGTAAAATCGCCAGCAGTTCAGCCGTGGACAAGGCTTTCGGGCCATGGGTCAGGAGCCGCTCTCGGGGGCGATCTCCCGACGGCATATCTAACATCCGCACGTGGTAGGTCATGGACGCACACCCATTGTCTGAGGCATAAGCAGGTAGGCTGTTAGCAGGTTGCTTCCTCAGTAAGCCCGAAATCCAAGCCGAAAATAAATTCCCTGATCCTATGACTGATGCTGTTGATGCCGCTGAGATTCAGGCTATTCGTAAGCGCCTTGTTCCCCTGAGTTTGTTAAAGACAGCCCCCGAACTCGACTCCGAAACGGCGATCGCCCTGCGCCAGGATCTCTCTGTTCTAAACCAGCTTTCGGACTATCAGACCCTCGGCATCTGCGCTGATTCTCTGGGGGAGGGGCAGACAGCTCTAGAAAAGTTTCTTGGTGGTCTTGGCGTAACGGTGGCCTTAGACCTGCCTGAGCGAGAAGGCCCGGTATACATCAAGTTCAATACCCTCAAAGGCGCCTGGTATTTAGATGACTACAGCGGCACCACCCGAGGCGTGCTAGTGACCTTTCACATAGACGATGCAGCCCTCAGCGAAGTCAACGGCACCTACGGCCCATTCCCGTTGAACCTATTCGGGTAAGTCTGTATGGGTTAAACCTGAAGTAAATCACCTTACTCCTAGCTCCAAGCCCTGCGGGCAGGCTACGCCTTTCTTGAATGCCGTTAGGCTATACCCCCCTGTCTCCTGACTCCTCACGCCTTACCCCTTCACCTACGTCGTTACCAACCCATGCTCCAGGGCAAACCGCACTAGTTCCGTGCGGCTGTTGGTGCCGGTCTTGCTAAACAGACGGCTGACGTATTTTTCAACGTTGCGGACGCTGGTATCGAGGCGGCTGGCGATTTCTTTGTTCATCAATCCTTCGGCGACCAGATCCAGCACGCTCTGCTCCCGGGGGGTGAGGTCGATGCGGATCGGCGAGGGGGTTTTATTGACGCTGCCCCGCTGGGTGAGCATGGCCTTAATTTCTTCGATCTGGCGGGCCATCATGGCGATGTCGGGGGTGCCGGAGGTACCGGGGGCCTGGGCATTACGGCGCTCGATCAAATTGGTGACGATCGCCACCAGCTCTTCAGGATCAAAGGGTTTGGGTAAATAGGCGTCGCAGCCCGCCGTGTAGCCCTGAATGCGATCGCTGGTCATGCCCCGAGCCGTGAGAAACACCACCGGCAGACCCTTGAAGCGGGCATCGTCGCGGACCTGCTGCAAAAACTGATAGCCGTCCACCTGGGGCATCATAATGTCCGAGATCAGCACGTCCGGCGTCTTTTGCTGAAGCAGATCCCATCCTTCCTGGGCGTTGCTAGCCGCTTCAACGGTGAAGCCACTGTCTTCCAAATAAGCCTGCACCGCTTCTCGCAATCCAGGTTCGTCATCTACGAGGAGGATGTGTCCAGTCTGTTCAGACATCATGTTTTCTGCGCTAGGGGACGGTTATGGGGCGGGCTGGTCAGGCTCACGCTAGCTTTCTACTTTAGCGCTTTGGCGGTGACATCCCATCTCCCTTAGGGTTGTTGAAACCTTTAAGCGTCATGATTGCCGGCCCCAGGGCAAACAGGACGTATTCTACGGAAAGAGTATTTCACCCCAAACCGTTGAGAAAGGCGATATGGAGATAAACGCACCTGAAGTGCTGTCTGAAGTAACGGCGGCCTTTGAGCGCTATGAGGCGGCTCTGATCGGCAATGATGTGGCGGTCCTCGATGAGCTGTTCTGGCAGAGCCCTTACACGATTCGCTACGGAGCGACGGAAAATCTCTACGGCTACGCGGCGATCGCCGCATTTCGGGCGGGTCGTCAGACCCAGGATTTAGCCAGAACCCTGAACAACACGGTGATCACCACCTACGGCCAGGACTATGCCACGGCCAACACCGAGTTTCGTAAGACAACTTCTGGTAGGGCGGGTCGTCAGACCCAGACTTGGCTCCGCACCCCTGAAGGGTGGCGGGTGGTCAGCGCCCATGTTTCGTTTTTAACCTGAAGCTCGTTTGCCCCGAAGCCCGCTGGGCCAGGCTATTTCAGGGGCCACCAGGCCACCTTGTCGCGGGTGGCGCCGTACACCGCTTTCAAGCCTTCCGGGTCGATCAGGGTTACCGTATCCGCTGCCTCAGCCCCCTTAGGGGCCCTGAGCAGATGGCAGCGGACCATGCCCTTGAGAACCTGCTCAACGGTGCGGTGGTTGAGCTGACAGGCCCGGGCAATCAAGTCTACTGGTAGGTCAAAACCATAGCTACCGTCCGGCTGGGGCTGAGAGCCCAAGGCCCGCTCTTGATAGACCAAAGCTCGCAATAAAGCTGCAACGGCCTGGGGGGGATAGGTACTGCAGTTGAGCAGGTGATATTGAAACTTTTCCTGCAGCTCAAACAGCAGATCATAGCGATCGCGAAACACCTCACTCTCGGTATAAAGGGTCTGAATCGCGGCAACCGGCACCTTAATGACATCGGTGGTTTTGTAGGCTTCTACCTGGCTGGGAAAGGCCCGGCAGGCCCGACCAAAAGCCACTGGCAGGCTGCGCATGCCAAAGCAGCCACCGGGATAGGCGATCGCCAGCACCCGATCTAGGGGAGTGCTGCGGACAATGACCGGCCCGCCCCCGTCGATGACATACAGATGACTCAGCTCATCCTCAGGGCGAAAGGCCGTGTAGATCGGGCGATTGGAATACAGCTTTTCAGAAACAACTTCGGTTGGATCCAAACGGCTTTCCAGCCAGTCCAGATCGAGCCCTTTGAACAAAAAATTACGCTGCACCAGGGCATTTGCCAGGCTAGCAGGGGAATGCGGATTAGCTGAATTCACCATGGTCCTGTGGACAGATCACATGAATCATTTTGCCACGAAGTGTTTGGCGTGACTTGCAAAGCGAGTTTACACGGAATTCAAATGAAGTTTGAATTAAATTCAATTGCTCTAGGCTATAGTCGGCGTGAACTCAAGTCTTCTGAGGCAGCGATCGCCATGGGCACCGTACCGATTCAGCGTCAGGCAGGCTACTGGCATTGGCTAAAGCGCCATCGCCGTCGGCTTCTTCTCGTTAGCCTGGGCTGCTGTGGTGCCCTGCTAATTCCCTTGGTGCAGATTTTCATGGCGGACTCGCCCCTGGCGGACCTGGCCTGGCAGGGATGGTTTGCCATGGCGGTGACGGGGGCCGCCTTTTTGCTGAATGCGTTGACCTTTATCCCCGCTGAAATTGTCTTTCTAGGGGCATTGGCGATGCTATACGTCAGCGGGGTACTACCAGTGGAGACAGCCCTGGCTGGCTTTAGCAACGGTGGCATGGTCACCGTTGGCGTGCTCTACATTGTGGTCACCGGACTCCAGCAAACCGGCGGCTTAGATCGCATTTCCCAATGGCTGCTGGGGCTGCCGAAGGGAGAAACGGCAGCGATGGTGCGGCTGATTACCCCGGTCATGGGGCTGAGCGCCTTTTTGAACAACACCCCAGTGGTGGCAATGTTTATTCCGGTAGTGGGGGACTGGTGCCGCAAGCTCAAGATTAACCCGTCTAAGCTGATGATTCCGCTCAGCTATGCCTCGATATTTGGCGGGGTATGTACGTTGATTGGTACCAGCACCAACCTGGTGGTCAACGGCTTGCTGATCGATGCCACTGGCAGCGGTATGGGGCTGCTGGATATTGCCTGGGTGGGGGTGCCCTGTGCGATCGCGGCCTTTTTATTTTTACTGCTGACCCAGCGCTGGCTGTTGCCCAATCGCAAGTCGGCCTTTAACAC
>PYEQ01000268.1 GCA_003017785.1 filamentous cyanobacterium CCP5
CCGAGCATGAAAATGCGGAGGACGCTTTGATCAGGCGGGAGGATGCTCCGGCGATGATTCTGCCGCCTGATTTTTCTCCTGGGGCTGCCAAAACCAGCACTGAAACCGCCAGGCGTCCGCCAGTTTATACCGATAATGGTGGGGCTGTATGCATCATCAACCCGTGACCTCTCCCCGTCAGATTCTCGAAACCCTGCTGCCCTATCTGCGTACTGCGGGGGCCTATGCCCAGCAGATTCAGGCCCAGATTGCCGAGCAGCCTGCCAAAGACTTTGACCCTGAGAACTTCTTCGCCACGGCCCTCAGCGATGCTGATTTGTCGGTGCAAACCTTCATCGAAGTGGCGCTGCTGGCCCATTTCCCTACTATTCGCTTTTTTGGCGAAGAATATGCCCAGACCTACAACACCAAATACTTTCGCGCCATTGACCTGGGCCCAGCAGGCGACTACCTGATCACCCTTGACCCCATCGACGGCACCAAGTTTTATCTGGATGGCCACGACAACTACATGGTGATTTTGACGGTGTGCAATGCCGACGAGTACGAGGCGGCGATCGCCATGACGCCGGGGCAACACTGCTACTACTACGCCCTGCGGGGCCAGGGCGCTTACCGGGGTAGCTGGACCGACAGCCTGGAGGCCTGTCAACTCCTCAGGGTGAATGACCCGACTCCGGCCATCTGTCTGGGCTTTTCTCTGAACCATCTGGTGGATCACATCCCCGATCGCTACACCCTCTATCCAGTCAAAACCGCCTACTCCAAGGAGAATCGCATTCCCAACTTCAACGGCCTGCTCAGCGGAGAGCTAACTGGGGCGGTGATGGCGAGAGGCCAGTTTATCGATGGGGCCGCCTTGGCGTTTATGGCTCAAGAAATGGGCCATATCGTCACCACCTGGGACGGCACCGCCCCGCCGCCCCTCCATACCAGCTCGGACATGCGGCGACCAGGACTGGTGATTGGCTCTTCCCCGGAGGTGCATGGGGATCTCCTTGCGGCGGTGCAGGCAGTATCGTAGGAGAACAGGCCACAACCGGGAGGTTCCCTATGGATGACAAAAACCCGCGCAAAGTCAATGTCGAGCAAAATATCATTCGGATCGATCCCGTCACGGTGACCGCCATCGTTACGGCGCTGATTTTGCTCCCGCTGCTGATCACTGGCTTTGTCTCCCAGTAGGGCCCAGAAAATGCTGAATCGGTCCTGCCATGTCGGTTGATCAGAGGCTACGTCGGGCGTTCTCCATCGCTCAGGGGCGATGGCCCCAGCGGCCTAACCTGTGGACGATCGCCGTCTGGGCGGTAGCCGCCCTGGTGTCACTGCCGATTGGTGTAGTGCTGGGCAGCATTTTTGCCGACGCCGGAGAAATCTGGGTCCATCTGGCGACCACGGTGTTGCCCCAGTACGTGATTAACTCCCTGCTGCTGATGGTGGGGGTGGGGGCGGGGACGCTGATCATTGGCGTCGGTACTGCCTGGCTGGTGACTATGTGCGTGTTTCCAGGGCGACGGCTGTTTGAATGGGCCCTGCTGCTACCCCTGGCGGCTCCGGCCTACCTGCTGGCCTATACCTATACAGACTTTTTGGAATATTACGGGCCGGTGCAGACGGGGCTGCGATCGCTCTTAGGCTGGGAGAACGCCAACGCCTACTGGTTCCCGAATGTGCGATCGCTGGGGGGGGCGATCGCCATGTTCAGCCTCACCCTCTATCCCTATGTCTACCTGCTGGCCCGGGTGGCCTTTTTAGAACTCTCCGCCAGCACCCTGGAGGCCAGTCGCTCCCTGGGCTGCGGGCCGTGGCGCAGCTTCTACACCGTGGCCCTGCCCCTGGCCCGACCGGCGGTGATGGCGGGAATTTCCCTGGCCCTGATGGAAACCCTCAACGACTTTGGTACGGTGCAGTACTTCAGCGTGCCCACCTTCACCACGGGCATCTACCGCACCTGGTTTGGCATGGGAGAACGGGTCGCCGCCGCCCAGCTATCCGCCACCCTGCTGCTGTTTATCTTCGCCCTGATTTTGCTGGAGCGCTGGTCTAGACGGCAGGCGAAGTTTTACCAGACTGGCCAGCCAGGGCAGCGATCGACCCCCTATTGGCTCAAAGGCGGGCGATCGCCCCTGGCGGTGCTGGCCTGTCTGCTGCCGGTCACCCTGGGGCTGCTGCTGCCCGGGGGGCTGCTGGTTAATATGACCCTGCGAAATTTAGATGACACCCTCGATCACAGCTTTTGGGATCTGGCTACCCACAGCCTGATTTTGTCGGTGCTGACAGCGGCGATCGCCGTCAGCGTATCTCTGCTGCTGGCCTACGGGGTGCGCCTGACCCAGAATCGCCTCACCCGCCTGGGGGTGCGACTAGCGGCCATGGGCTACGGGGTGCCGGGGGCGGTGATTGCTGTCGGCATTTTGATTCCGGTGGCCCGCCTCGATAACGCTATGGCCGGCTGGATTGAACAAATCTTTGGATCGTCGCCAGGGCTGCTGATCAGCGGCACCATCACGGCCCTGGTGTTTGCCTATCTGGTGAGGTTTTTGGCCGTGGCCCTGGGGGCCGTCGAATCGGGCTTAGCCAAGATTCGCCCCAGCCTCGACGATGCTTCTCGCAGCCTGGGCTATGGGCCCACCGGCACCCTCACCCGCGTCCACGCGCCGCTGATGGTCAGCAGCCTGCTGACGGCGGTGATGCTGGTGTTCGTAGACGTGATGAAAGAACTGCCCGCCACCCTGGTGATTCGCCCTTTTAACTTTGACACCCTGGCGGTGCGGGTCTACCAGTACGCCGCCGATGAGCGGCTGATGGAGGCGTCCGCTCCCGCTTTAATGATTTTGCTGGTGGGACTGCTGCCGGTGATTCTCCTGAGCTGGCAGATCGCCCGAGCCAGTCGCCTCAGCTCCGAACCTTAAGGCTGAGGTCAGAATGGCTATCAATCCAGAGGCGCCATCAAGCGACTGACATTTGCCGCCAAATGTAAACCCATTTTTTACACTTCTTAACATTGTTAGGCTACAGTGGGAATATCCCTCAGCCAAAGTATTTATGACTTCTCTCTCCAATGCCCTCAAATTTCTCCTGCGCAGCGTGGCGATCGGGCTCCTGATTAGCTGCATCAGCCTCTTCGGCGGATATGCTCAGCCTGCCAGTGCCGAAGCCGCCGCGGCCCCGCGCTACATCGCCGCCGATGGCACCGATCTGACGGCCTTTGCCCAGTGCCTGCCCAAGCAGCTGAGCCAGCCTAGTTTCAAGCGAGCCATAGAGCAATCCGGCAACGACTTTCTCCAAAAAGTTTTCGATGTCAAAAATGACTATCGTGCTTACAAGCTAGATGAGGCTGAAATTCAGCATCTCGACTGCATGCAGCAAAAGGGCGTTATCCCCCAAATTGAACGTTAGTTTTTCTCAGCCATTGCCCGTTCAATCCAGCAGTTGTGACCCCTGAGGGTGGCTGTATCTCTGCTCAGACCTGGCTGTAGCAGCAACCAGCTGATTTCGCTGCTCAGTGCGGTGCCAGAAAGCCACAATCTGCTCAGCAGTGGCTTGGGGATATTCGTATTGGAAAAAATGTCGCCCCCCCTGGCAGGACCATAGCTCATCTGTGGGCTTCATCCAGGTCAGCCAGTCCTGTTGGGTTTGAGGATCAATTAAAGTGTCGTAGCCGCCATAGCCTACTAGGAGCGGTGGCCTGACGTCGCCATTGGCTAGCCGGCTACGGCGGGCTAGGGAATGGAGGGTCAGGCTGGTGTCAAGATCCCGGGCCAGCACGCCTACTAGGGCCTTGGCTCGTCCTGGCCGTTGGGGCCCAAACATCAGCCGCGCCATCTGGGCTAGCACCATCGAGCGGCTGCAGGGCAGCAGTTCTCGCATGGCGTAATAGTGGGCGTGCCAGGTGTGGGATAGGCTGGCCGCCACGGAGAGCAGGGTTAGCGATCGCACCCGATGGGGAAACCGGCGGGCATACATTAACCCGACCAGACCGCTGACGCCATGGCCCAGTAAATGCATCGGCTGGGGTTCTTGCTTGAGGTAGTCATGGAGCAGGGTCACTGCCGGATCCAGGCAGCAGGGCTCATCGACAGTTTGCTGATACTCCCAACAGCGCAGGGCCCTTTTCTCGGCCAGCGCCCCCATCAGGCGCTGGTCGAATCGCTTGAGATGAGGACTTACGGTGAGCCAGAGGGCGTTGATCGACGTGTTCATGGCCAATTTTCGCTGGGTTACTTTCGTTGGATGACTTCAGAAGCGATGAGAGCTGAGCCTGAATAGCTGGCGGAAAGCTAGAGAACGGCCATCGGCTTATTGAGAATCAAACTCATCAACAGACCCAGTATAGGGGAAACCGGGCTTATTGGGAATATTTTTCGATAACGATCCTGAACTTGCCGTCTCTACAGGTGGCAACTCAATGCCTCGGTCCCAGCCTCTGGTCTTGCCAAGCGGCTGTGGTAATTACCTATCTAAAAGAACGCCTTCGACGGTTAAAATATTTAGTACAATTGAACTATTAAAGCCGCGATGTAACTGCTCTTCATTCTTCTCAGTCTACGGGTAGGGTCAATTCAGGGAAATTGTGGTACAAGAGACGCTATATAACCCAATCGGGGCTGTCCTATGGCGATCATTGCGCTAAAAGCCTGGTATCTCGATAAATACGAACCGGTGCGCCAGCTAGAGCAGCGGCCCCACGATCTGCGCTTGAGCAAAAACAGCTTACTCAAAACTGGCCTGCGGGCTGATTTTCTTGATGACAGCGAAGAAGTACGGGAAGCTGCTTGGTTTCAGCGCTATCTGGAAGGGGAGCCGGTCGAGTTTTATATCGAAGGGGGCGGTGGCTATGCGATCGCCAACATCGACCTGATCAGCCACGAGATCTACTTCGTCAAGCAGGAAACCACCGCCCACTTAGATCCGGTGATCTTGCTGTGCCATCAAGAGGACTACCCAGAATCCACCGATTTGCTCCAGGCTGAGCTAGAAGCCCTGGTGGAGAAATTGAACCCGCGATCGCGGGTTCCCCTGAGCCTCGACGTCGCCCACCGACTCAGCGAAGGCCCAGCCCGACTCAGCAGTTCCCTTACCCGCAAAATTCGTCAATGCCTGCTGTTTGTTGCCGATGGCACCCCAATCACGCGCCTCGACGGCAGCCCACCTCAGCTGATTCCCAGTCCCAAGGTTTGCGTCGAGATGGGCTACGCTCTCCAGAGCCGTCGTCCAGAGCAGATCTTGCTGGCCCAGATGGAGCGGTCAGACCTATCTGGGCAGTTTCCGTTTGATCTCAATGGGGACCATCGACTGACTTTCACCGGTAAAGCCGACCTGCATAAGCAGCTTCCGGCCTTGATAGAGGCCAAACTGGCTCGCTATCACCTCTGGAAATAACCTCTGTAATTATTGAGATCCATTGCAGATTGGCGAGGAATCCGCGGCAAAGGGGACAATCAGACTGTAGCTATTGTTACAAAATCTTCCCGGCGCTTCCCTGTCCGCTGCTTCACCGAAGGATGTCCCCATGGCTAATACCCTGCTCTCAGATGCCAGCCGTCGCTTAGAACGGGCGCTCAAATATGTCCAGATTTCTGAAGATGCCAGCGAGCGGCTCAAGTATCCCAAAGCCAGTCTCAAGGTTTCGATTCCGGTGCGGATGGATAACGGCTCCCTGCGAGTATTTGAGGGCTATCGGGTCCGCTACGATGACACCCGTGGCCCCACTAAGGGGGGCATTCGCTTTCATCCCCACGTGACCATGGACGAGGTCCAGTCCCTCGCCTTCTGGATGACGTTTAAATGTGCGGCCCTCGGCCTGCCCCTCGGCGGTGCCAAGGGGGGCGTTACTGTCAATCCTAAGGAGCTGTCCCGGTTTGAGCTAGAGCAGCTGAGTCGGGGCTATGTGGATGCGATCGCCGACTTCATTGGCCCCGACATCGACATTCCGGCCCCCGATGTCTACACCAATCCGATGATCATGGGCTGGATGATGGACCAGTACAGCATCATTCGCCGCCAGCTGTGTCCCGCTGTGATCACTGGTAAGCCCCTGGCGATCGGCGGCAGCCAGGGCCGTGACACGGCCACCGGCACCGGAGCTTTCCACGTGCTGCAGGCGATGATGGCCAAGTTCGATCGCCGCCCCCAGGACACAACCGTCGCCGTACAGGGCTTTGGCAATGCCGGTAGCGTGGTCGCCCGTCAGCTGTTTGATGCGGGCTATAAGGTGGTCGCCGTCAGCGATTCCCAGGGGGGCGTCTACCATCCCAAAGGTCTGGATATTCCCAGCCTGCAGCAGTTTAAGCGGTCCACCCGCAGCGTCAAGGCCGTCTACTGCGAAGGCACCGTCTGCAGTACCATCAACGGCCATGAGGACATCACCAATGAAGAACTTCTGGCCCTAGATGTCGACATTCTGGTACCCGCCGCCTTAGAAAATCAGATTACGGCCGCCAACGCGGGTAGGGTCAAAGCCCGCTATATCTTTGAGGTGGCTAACGGTCCCACCACTTCCGAAGGGGACGCCATTTTGGAATCTAAGGGTGTTTACGTGTTTCCCGATATCCTGGTTAATGCTGGCGGCGTCACCGTCAGCTATTTTGAGTGGGTAC